>JBFIHK010000034.1:0-2723 GCA_041601795.1 Minisyncoccia bacterium | reverse complement strand
GTCTGGTGGAGAAAGAGCTTTGACTTCAATTGCTCTTTTGTTTGCTATGAGTCAGGTTAACCCACCACCATTTTTGATTTTAGACGAAACAGATGCAGCCCTTGATGAGGCTAATTCTAAAAAATATGGCGACATGATTGAAAGACTGGCCAAAGACTCACAATTGATTGTTATTACTCACAACAGGGAAACTATGTCCCGAGCTGGCATTTTATACGGAGTAACTATGGGAGGAGAAGGAGTGTCTAAGCTACTATCTATAAAATTTGAAGACGCTGAAGGCTGGGCGAAATAAAGGGTATTAAACTTAAAGAATAGATCCTGCCTACCAACAGGCGCTTGTATGGGTCCGCGGTAGAGAGCCGCGGGGTATTGGACCTTTTTTGCTCTCCTCGGCTCGGAAGTAAGAAAGAGTACTTTCTTACTTCTCTCGCTCTACGTCGACAGTAATTTTTTAAACTAAAACGTAGTCTACTTGGCGCTCTTTTAAATCAGTTTTCATTAGTTTGATTTTAACTTTGTCACCCAAGCGATAGGTGGTACCAGTACGTTTGCCTACTAAGGCAAATTTTTTCTCATCATATTCATAGAAGTCATTTTTAAGAGATCTTAAACCAACTAAGCCGTCGGTTTTAGTAGTTATTTCCTCGACAAAAATTCCCCATTCAGCTACCCCAGAAACAACCCCTTCAAAAACTTGGCCAATTTTATCTGACATAAATTCTATTTGTTTATAGCGAATAGATTCTCTTTCGGCCTCAGCTGCTTTTTGTTCCATATTAGAAGAGTGAGCTACTTGGCTTGCAATATATTTAATAGTGTCATCGTCTGGTTTTTTGCCTTCTAAATAAGTACATAAAAGTCTATGAACTAACACATCAGGATAGCGTCTAATAGGGGAAGTAAAGTGGGTATAGTCGGCAAAGGATAAGCCCCAGTGGCCAATATTGGCTACTGAGTAAACAGCTTTTGACATGGAGCGGACGGCTGCTTTTTGGATAATAGCTTTTTCAGTTTTACCCTCAGCTTGTTCTAAGAGATGGTTTAAGTCTTCCGACTTAACTTCATCGTTTTCTATTTTTAAATTGTAGCCTAAAGGTTCTAGAAAATGTTTGAGGCGAGTCATTTTTTCGACATCTGGGTAGTCGTGAATTCTATAAACAAAAGCATTTTTTTGACCTTGTTGTTTTTTGGTAGCAAATTCGGCTACTTTTTTGTTGGCTAGAAGCATAAAGTCTTCTATTAGCATATGGGCTTCTAGTCGTGTTTTTAAATTTATAGAGATTGGTTTATTGTTTTCATCTAAAGTAAATTGAACCTCAGAATCTTCAAAAGTGACTGCTCCAGCTGCTAGTTTTTTCTGGCGCAAACCCCTGGCAATGTCACGTAAAGAAAAAAGTAAATCTTTGTGGGGACTAGTTTCTTTTTCATCTAAAACAGCTTGCACATCCTCGTAAGCAAAACGCTTGCTCGAGTTAATAATTGTCCGCCCAAACCATTCTTTATGTATATGGCCAGTAGTATCTAATTCAAAAACAGCTGAAAAGGCTAAACGGTCTTGATTGGGAACCAAACTACAAATATCATTTGATAAAGCTTCTGGTAGCATGGGGATAGTTCTGTCGACTAGATAAATAGAAGTAGCCCTCTTAGCTGCTTCTTTGTCTAAAATAGAATTAGCTGTTACATAATGAGAAACGTCGGCAATATGGATACCAACTTCAAAATGACCATTTTCTAACTTTTTAATAGATAAGGCATCGTCGAAATCTTTAGCGTCAGCTGGGTCGATGGTAAAGGTGGGAACATGTCTAAAATCTTTCCTGTTTTTAACTTCTAGGGCGATTTCACCTACGGCTTTACTTGCTATTTTTTCGGCTTCTTCTTCTACGTGATCAGAAAACCTGATTGGTAAGCCTTTATCTAAAACAATAGATTGCATTTCTACTTCATGAGTTCCCGGTTCACCTAAAATTTCAATTATTTCTCCGGTAGGTTGTTTTGCTCCCTCTGGCCAGTTTACTATTTCAACTAAAGCTTTTTGACCGGTGAGATTACTCATATCTTTTGGTAGAGAACTGTCCGCTATAATAATAGTGGTGTACATTCGGCCATCATCTGCTTTTAAGATGAAGTTGTTGTCTATTTTTTCTATGGTGCCAGTGAAAGAAATCTTTTTTCTGTTTATAATTTCTGTTACTTCACCTGTTAAATCATCTTTTTTAAAGCTGGGATGCTTTAAAACAGATACCGTGTCACCATGGAGGGCATTATTTAAAAAAGCAGGTTCTATAACGACAGTAGCATCTGTTTTATCGTCATAAATGTAGCCGACACCTTTTCTAGATATTCTGAGTGTGCCGGTGCAGATGGGGTCTAGTTTGGGGTCTTGGTTATTTTGTTTAGTAGTCATATTTTAACTAGTATGGTTTTAAAGAGGCCCCTTGTCAATTAATCAGTGGTTTGTTTTTTAAAAAGTAGAAGCATTAAAAATGGGCAGTAAGACTGTTTTAAGGTTTGACTTTACTTATAAATTCTGTTACCATGTTGCGGTATGTTAAAACTTAGATTACAAAGAGTTGGCCGGAAAAATGACCCCTCATTTAGAGTGGTGGTGACTGAATCTACCAATGGCCCTAAAAGTGGAAATTTCATTGAAATTTTAGGCTCTTATGATGCTCGTCAAGGTAAGCCTATTTTAAAAGCCGACCGTATAAAACATT
>JBFIHK010000033.1:0-2896 GCA_041601795.1 Minisyncoccia bacterium | reverse complement strand
CCGCTTTAGTTAACTCAGGATGGCATCCAATATAAAAACCATTATTATTTATCCATTTAGCAACAGGATATTTTGACTCCAAATTACCAAATAATTTTTTATAAATTGGTTGATTAATAAGGGGTAACATATCTCTAGTTTCAATATCATTCTCTTCTAAATACATCACTAAATCTTTCTTTTTAACTCGAGATCCTTTTTTAATCACTATTGGAAACATCATAAAAGCATGTTCACTTTCCTCTGGCCACCAAGGTAGTTGAATATATTTATCCCAAATTGATAATTTGGATATAAGATACTCGGCATTTTTTTGCCTTTTCTTTAAATTATCATCTTTTTTTTCTAATTGAGCCAACCCTAAAGCAGCCTCCATTTCTGTCGCTCTAAAACTATACCCCAAACTAACAAATTTAAATCTTCGAGAGACAACTTGTTGTAATTTTTTTTGGTCTAAATTTTTATCATCATCTATACTTAAATAAATACCGTCTCGTCCATGATTGGCTAAACTTTTTATTTTTAACGCATATTTTTTATTATTAGTACAAGCCAGGCCACCAACGCCGGTCACCAAGAGATGAGCAACATAAGTCGAAAAGCAACTTATATCCCCAAACGCTCCCACTGGCTTACCTTTATATTTAGCAAACATTGTTTCGCAAGAATCTTCTATAACCTTTAATTTATATTTTTTAGCCAAAGTCATAATTTGATCCATATTCGCCGCTTGGCCAAATAAATGTACCACCATTATAGCTTTGGTATTTTTAGTAATAGCTTGTTCTATTTTTTGTGGATCAATATTATAAATTTGAGGGTCAACATCAACAAAAACTGGTTTTAAACCATTCATAATAATAACATTGGAACTAGCAACAAAAGTGACCGCCGGACAAATAATTTCACTATTTTCATCCCAACTATGTATTTCTTTTAAAGCTGCCACCGCTAGCCTCAAAGCACTAGTGCCGCTGTTAACAAAAATAGCATTATCACATCCATGAATTTGGCCAAACAAAGATTCAAATTTTTGAGTATAAGGCCCATAAGATAGTCTAGATTGCTTTAATACATCCATTACATATCTCCTTTCTCTAGAACCAATATTAAGACCTCCTACCCCTAATTGTTTATTTTTTTTATCCATTAGCCTATTGTTTAGGTAAATCAATACCAATTTTTTTACAATCAGATTCAAGCATCAACCTAGTTAATTCTTTAAAAGTTATTTTTGGTTTCCATCCTAATTTTTTCTTAGCTTTCGAAGCATCACCCACCAATAAATCCACTTCGGTTGGCCTATAATATCTAGGGTCTATTTCCACATATTTTTCCCAATCACTAATACCAGCCAATTTAAAAGCTTCCTGTAAAAAATCCTTCACCGAATGAGTTTCCCCGGTAGCTATCACATAATCGTCGGGTTTTTCTTGTTGTAACATAAGCCACATAGCCTCTACATATTCAGGAGCATAACCCCAATCACGTTTTGCATCCAAATTGCCCATAAATAACTTTTCTCTTTTGCCGGCTAAAATTTCTGCCACTCCCATAGTAATTTTTCTGGTCACAAAATTTTCACCTCGACGAGGAGACTCATGATTAAATAATATACCGTTACAAGCAAATAAATTATAAGACTCTCTATAATTAACAGTCATCCAATAGGCAAAAACTTTAGACACCCCATAAGGGCTACGAGGATAAAAAGGTGTTTTTTCATTTTGGGGTACGGCTTGAACTTTACCAAACATTTCAGATGAAGATGCTTGATATAATTTAGTTTTGATTCTAGTTTCCCTAATAGCTTCAAGTAATCTCAAAGCCCCCAAAGCATCCACATCTGAAGTGTACTCTGGGGTGTCAAAACTAACCCTAACGTGACTCTGAGCCCCAATGTTATATATTTCATCAGGGCATATTTTTTCTACTAAACGAAATAAATTACTAGAATCTGTTAAATCTCCATAATGTAAAAAAAGATTTTCCGATTCTTGGGCGTCTGTATAAATATTCTCTATTCGCCCCCTATTAAAAGAGCTAGATCGTCTAACTAAACCATGGACTTCATAATCTTTGGCTAATAAAAATTCAGCTAGATAAGAACCATCTTGACCGGTCACACCAGTAATAAAAGCTTTTTTCTTCATTCTTCTAAGTATAATAACACAATTTTAGACTGCATTTTATAACCTAATCATTCTAAAATAAAACCTAAGGTTTAGCAATTGACCAGAAATAACCCTTTTAAATAGGCTCAATTTAAAATTATTTTAAAATTTTTCGATAAATCTCTATGGTTTTTCCAGCAGCCTTGGGCCAACTATAGTTTTTAACTTTTTCTAACCCTAAAGCCACTTTTTCTTGTCTTAACTCTGGGCTATCAATAAGTTTTTTAATTCCTTGTGAGATATCTTCTGTATCATAAGGATTTACCAGCACAGCTGCTTCGCCTACTATCTCTGGAAAAACCGATAAATTAGAAGTTACTATAGCCACCCCAGCAGACAAAGCGTCGATAATAGGAATACTAAATCCATCTGAAGTACCAACTTGAATAAAAATATCAGCTAAACTATAAATAGCATTAAGATCTTCATCTTCAATAAAAGGAGCAATGTAAATATCTTTTTTAAACTTCGCTTTAGAAATAACTCCATCCACAACCATATCATAGCCAGCCGAATGGTTACGTCCACCTAAGATAACCATCTGATGAGGGCTAGAGCTTATTTGTTTAAATATATCAAAACCCTCAATTGCTCGATGCACATTTTTATGTGGCACCAATCTTGCCACCTGGAGAACGTAAGGGAATCTAATGCCGTACTTTTCTACTAATAATCTTTTTTTGGCTTCTACTTCTTCTTTAGGTAAAGGCTTAAAACTTGTT
>JBFIHK010000032.1:0-3345 GCA_041601795.1 Minisyncoccia bacterium | reverse complement strand
GCTACAGGAGAAGCTAAAAGAAAATAGTTTATTAAATGTTTATGAAAAAATAGAGCTACCCTTAATACCGATTATTAAAGAAGCTGAAACCAGAGGAATTCTAATAGACGCTGAGTATTTTGATAAATTGGCTGTTAAGTACCACAAAGAGTTAGATAAGTTGTCTCGGCTCATTTACAAAAATGCGGGTCGGGAATTTAATATAAATTCCCCTAAACAATTAGGGGTGGTTTTATTTGATGAGTTAAACTTATCAGTTAAAGGCTTAAAAAAAACTGCCGGGGGAGCTAGGTCTACCAGAGAGTCAGAGTTGGTAAAATTAGCTGGAGAACATCCGATTATAGATTTAATTCTACAACAAAGAGAAATTCAAAAACTATTATCTACTTATATAGATGTGATACCAAAATTAGTTGACGAACATGATCGTTTACATACTAAAATGCATCAAAATGGAACCACTACAGGTCGTATGTCTTCGAGTGATCCTAATTTACAAAATATTCCAGCAGGCCAAGATAAAGGTTTAGAAATTAGACGAGGGTTTATTGCTACTCCAAGACATCAATTTTTGGCTATAGACTATTCTCAGATTGAATTGAGGGTATTAGCTGTTTTGTCTGGAGATCAAGATTTACAAAATATTTTTAAAACTGGCAAAGATGTTCACACTTCAGTCGCAGCTAAAATATTTCACGTTAACGAAGGTGATGTCACTAAAGATATGAGGAGAAAAGCTAAGGTGATAAATTTTGGTATTATTTATGGTATGGGTATTAATGCTTTAAAGGCTAACTTGGATAGCACCAGAGAAGAAGCTCAAAAGTTTTATGATGACTATTTTTCTTCTTTTCCCACTATTAGAGATTATTTTAATAACACTATTTCTGATGCTTATTTAAAAGGTTATACAGAGACTTTTTTTGGTCGTCGTCGTTATTTTCCAGGCCTTAAATCTAAATTGCCTTTTGTTCGAGCTCAAGCTGAAAGGGGGGTTATGAACGCCCCTATTCAAGGTACAGCTGCTGACATTGTTAAACAAGCTACTATTAAAAGTGATTTAGCTTTAAAAAAAGAAGGTATTGATAACCATTGCCATTTTTTATTGCAAATTCATGATGAATTAATTTATGAGGTTGAAACAAATTATATAAAACAAGCAGTGGCCATTATAAAAGAGGAAATGGAACAGGTTTTAGGCGATAATTTACCACTAGAAGTAAGCGTAGAAACTGGTTCTAGTTGGGGGGATTTGCATTTTTTTAAGATTTAGGGTGTAGTTTATCCACATTGGCCTTTTGATTGAAAAAAAGACTCTAAAATGGTATTGTCGAGTTATAGAGGGCTTTAGGTTAAATAAACTCTTCATTAGTGTTTATTAGAGTAAGAGAGAGTTTTATTATTTTAAAGCTGTAAAGAAAGGTCGATTTATAGTATTAAATCACAAAAATATGTCAAAAAATGCAATTATTACCATTATCGTTATCATCCTTATTATTGTAGGAATCTTATGGTATGTTAAACAAGGAGAAGACGAAGTAATGATAGAAGATGATTCTATGATGACTGATGATGGTACTGGTTCTTTCACTACTGATTCAGAAACTACAATAGAAGATGATTCTATGGCAACTGATGATGGTATGACTGGAGCAGAAGTAGAAGTAGAAACAGCTATATAGTTTTATTTTTATTTTTTAAAAAATAAAATCAAAAACCACCCATTTGGGTGGTTTTTGATTTTGGTTTTTAAATATATTTTTTTAAGACTTTGCTCTAAAATCTGATAGCTTTTATAATTAATTTATGACAAATTTTACTGAAAAGGTAAAAAGAGTGGTTAAAAATATTCCCTTAGGTCAAACTTTAACTTATAAAGAAGTTGCTATTAAAGCTGGTAGCCCTAAAGCTTTTAGACAAGTTGGTTCTATTATGAAAAAAAACTTTGATCTTGATATTCCTTGTCATAGAGTTGTTAGATCTGATGGTTCCGTTGGAAATTATAATAGAGGCGGAGTTGTGGTTAAGAGTAAAATTTTAGCTCAAGAAAAATTGTTAGCTACTAATAAAAATCATGACTAGTAAAATATATAAGATGGGTCAAATCAAAGATGAAATTTTAAATTTAACCACTTCTCCTTTATATCAATATCGAGTGGAAAATAGTTTTAAACCAGTTGTAGGAGAGGGTAGTTGTGAGGCTAAAATTATTTTTATAGGTGAAGCTCCGGGAAAAAAAGAAGCTTTAACTGGGAGGCCTTTTTGCGGGGCTTCAGGACAAGTCTTAGATAAAATGTTGACTCTTGTAAACTTAAAACGGGCCGATGTTTATATTACTAATATAGTTAAAGATAGACCGCCGGAAAACAGAGATCCAACACCGGTAGAAATAGACTTTTACTCTTCTTTTTTAACTCGACAAATTAATATTATTAAACCTAAAATAATTGTGACCCTAGGTAGATTTGCCATGAGTTTTATTTTAAGTCAGTATGGTGATAGTCTAAGTAAGAAAACTATTACCGATTTACATGGCAAGGAGATAAAAATAAAAACATCATTCGGGTCTTTAATTTTAATACCTTTTTATCATCCCGCGGCTTCAATTTATAATCAAAAATTAAAAACTGATTTAAAAACAGATTTTCTTAAACTAAAAAAATTAATTAATAATTATGACTAAAAAAATTTCCCTTTTGTCTTGGAATGTAAACGGTATCAGAGCCGCCCAGCGTAAAGGTTTTGTATCCTGGCTTGAAAAAAGTCCTTATGATATTGTGGCTGTTCAAGAAACAAAAGTGTCACATCCAGAACTTTTATCCGATGATTTACGTCATCCAAATAGATTTAATTCTTATTGGCAGTGTCATGGAACTAAAAAAGGTTACAGTGGAGTAGCTGTTTATTCACGTTTAGTGCCAGAAAAAGTGGTAACCAAATTGCCAGGCATTTTAGGCGAAGAGGGTCGAGTAATTGAGTTACATTTTAAAGATTTTATTTTGTTAAATATTTATTTTCCTAACGGTAAAGCTTCTAGTGAACGGTTTCAATATAAATTAGATTTTTATAGGGCGTTTACAAAATATATACAACGGCTTAAAAAAAATAAAAAATCCATTATATTTACCGGCGATGTTAATACTGCTCACCACGAAATAGACCTGGCTCGGCCCAAGCAAAATGAAAAAGTGTCTGGCTTTAGACCAGAAGAAAGAAAGTGGCTAGATAAGTTTTTAGAACTTGGGTTCTTAGATACTTTTAGGCAGGAGCATCCAGAAAAGATTAAATACAGTTGGTGGGATCAAAAAACCAGAAGTCGTGAGCGTAATGTAGGGTGGCGGATAG
>JBFIHK010000031.1:0-4302 GCA_041601795.1 Minisyncoccia bacterium | reverse complement strand
TTTTCTGTTTGAATTTGGGGTGTGTAATAAAAGATAATGTAACTGAAGCTAATCAGTCCATAATAAATAAAACCTAATATTTCTAAAGGGATACCAAAAAGATGTGAAAATTGACTATTTACAACTAAATTGCAGTCTGATTTTAAGGGGCAGACCAAAGACTTTTTTTGGCGTTTTGTATAAAAAATATTACCAGTTAATAAAAGGCCAAAAATGGCTGAAATAATGATAACTAAAGAAAAATTCATATGGCAATTATAGCATAATTTTAAAGTATTCCCTTCTTGATTTGATTTTTAAATTCGGCCCATTTTTTTAGCTAATTTTTCTGTAGTTTTTAAAAGCGTAGCTATTTCATTTAAGCCGTCTTGCCAAAATTGAGCTTGTTTTATATCTATACCTAAATCTAAGAAAAGTTTATCCGGAGGTGTGCTACTGCCAGCTTGTAAAAATTTTTTAATTTTAATCATAAAATCTTTGTCTTGTTTGTACTTGGCTTGCATTGATTTGGATATTAAAAGGCCACTAGCGTAAGAATAAACATAAAAGAAATTACGAAAATGACTCCAATAAATCCACCAATTTTCAGTTCCAGGATTTTGATTGACGCTTGAACCCATATAGCTTTTCATATGTTTTTGAAAAATACGCCCAATATCTTCTTTAGCTAAATAGCCTACCTTTCTGAAAGTAGAATGCAGTTCTTGTTCAAAGCTATAAGCCGCGACTTGTCTAATAATGGTTGAAATATCGTCATTTAATTTACTCATTAAAAGTGATAGACGAAGCTCGTCATTGGCCTCTAGTAAAAGTTCTTCTAAAACAAAATCTTCACAAAAAGTGCTAGCCACTTCGGCTGTTACCAAGGGGGTGCCAAAATATAAAGTTTCTTGATGGCTTTTCATAAATTCGTCATTAATACCATGACCAGCTTCATGGGCAATAGTTAAAACATCTTGAAGTTCATTAGTATGATTGAGAAGAATGTAAATAGGGGATGTTGGCCTATTGTAAGCACAAAAAGCCCCTCCAGCTTTGCCGACTTTAGGAAAAACATCTATTTGTTTTTTATTAACGAAGTTTTGAAAATAGTGGTGAAATTCCGAATCTAGTTTTGAAAAAACTTTATCAACTAGCTTTAAACTATCTTGATAAGTATATTCTCTTTTGATATCACCAAAAGGTACATTGCGTTCATGATAGTCTAACTTCTTTTTATTAAATAGCTTAGCCTTTAAAGCGTAATATTTTTTACTTAAAGTGTAAGCCTTTTGAACTTCTTTAATTAAGGTATCAACCACCTCTGTTGGTACATCATCAGCTAAATGACGACTAGTGTCGGGGCGGGGTAGCCCCCGTAATTCATCGTTGATTTTTTTGTCTAGTAAAATAGCATTTATTTCAGCTTCGGCCACATCGGCATATTTGGCTAAAATATCATTAACAGATAAAAAAGCGCCGTCTCTAATTTTTTTATTAGAGTGAGATAGTAAACCCATAATTTCCGAGAAGGGTAAGATGTGTTTTTTACCGTCTCGCCCTAGAATGGTTCGAGTTTCTTTGGTTAAAATAGAAGAAGTCATTTCTATCCATTTATATTTAGCTGGGGCTGATTTTAGAGCTAAAATTTTTTCTTCTGGTTCTGAGAGTAGATATTTAGCCTCATCGAATAAGCTCTTCAAAAAGTAGTGCCAACGAGTAAAATCTTTATGTTGTAAAATTTCTTTTTGTAAATTGGGTTTTATTTTTGCTAATCGTAGGGTGAAGAATTGACCGTCGTTACTTATTTTAGTAGCAAGGTCATTAATTTTATTTAATTTAGCTTTGATTTTCGGATTATTTTCTTCTTGAGCACTTCGAAGTGAAAAATAGTAACCAACTTCACCTAAAATGCCACCGGAATTGAGCCAGGCTTCATAGTCGGTTAAAGCTTGTTTTAAGACTGGAAGGGATTCTAAATAGTCAGAACGATCGCGCCACTTATTAATAAAAAGGTAGCTATTTTTTTTGTGTACCGCTAAATCTTTTTCTATTTTAGGGTCGTGATCGTTTTTATATAGCGGGGTTAAATCCCAACTATATTGATTGTTGTTTTTAGTTTTAGACATAAGTTCCCACAGACTTTTTCAAGAATTGTATTTTAAAATAATAGGAAAAAATATTTTAATTTAACATGGCGCTAGCAAAAGTGACGGCAAATGGTTTGCAGTAAATAACCACATAAGGATATTGATCTAAATCTAAATTTGGATCAAGGTTATAATTTTGATTACCAACATTACCTTTTAATTTGGCTATTTCTATATAGTCGCCTGACACATTATTTGGATCTTTAGCTAGAACCACTCTTAAGTCTGGGCCATTAGTAACTTTAAAATTTTCAAAACGTAACACTACAGAGTTGTCGGTTAGTTTATAAACAGTGGCCGATCCTTCACCTTGGTGAAAACTGTCAGCTCCGCTAAATTCTCCTTTGGCTACTGTTTGTTGTTCGGTGGAAACATGCATTTGTTCATCTACGTTTTCATCTCCATTTTCGTTCTTGGCTTTTATAATTTCTTGTTCTAGGGTATTTATATCAGTGGCAGTCATTTGGGCTAAATCATCTTTAGTTGGCATGTCTATATCTAGGTCGACCATAGCTTCTGCCATGTCGTTATAATCAGCTTCGGTCATATTGGCCAAAGGAAAATCTTCATTAACTGTTTGATTAATAAAAAGAGGGGATAGGAAGTACCAAGCAACACCTAAAGTTAATACAATTCCTAGAGCTATAATAGATTTTTTCATATTTTTTGTATCAAATAATAATTAACTTTTAGCATACAGGATATTTTGTTGGGTGTAAAACATTAAAAAACCACGGTGCCAATATGGCACCGTGGGTAAGTTTTGGGTTCTTTAGTCTAAATTGATTTGGCCAGTTCTTCGGCCAAAGCCTCGGCCAGAGCCGTGCGCTTTTCTTGCTCTGCTTGATCATGTTCCCTTTGGCGCAGGCGGGCCTCTTCGGCTCGGGCTTCTTCCTGGACTCTTTTAATCGCGGCCTCTTCGGCTTTTTTCTTTTCTTGACGCGAGTAAAACTCGCGCTCGACGGCCTGAAGAGTCTGGATCATTGTTTGGTACAACTGCCCAGCCTGATCCAAGTCAAAACGACCTTGGGGCTGGGAGTCAGTATGGACTCTGATAGCCTCCATCGCTTTTTCGACTTGCCGTCGGAGATCTTTGGGTAAGCCACCCGTTTTTTGTTCGATGTGGGCCCGTTCCGGTCCGAATCTTTTCTCTAATCCGTTCCGGAAGTAATACCTCTGTCGGGCGACGATGCCGGCCATGACATCTACCACCTTTTCAGTGGCTTCATGGACATTCCCTTCTTTAAATAAGGTTAAGGCCGAATCCAAAGATAATTTGACCGTGTCTACAACCTTAAACCCATCGAAGCGACTTTTGGCCGCTTCTATTTCCCCCTTGAGACCCATAATGGCCTCCTTGAAATCTTGTTCGGTGTGCTGTTTCTGCGCACGATTTTTCTTGGCCATTACTAGTCTCCTTTTTAGTCTTTTGAGAAAGACCACCTTCCTCACTCTTCTTTAATTATATGTTATTTATACTTTGTTGTCAATAGATGTAAATATGCTAATAATATAATTAATTAAGTAACCCAGCCACGTAACCTGTGGTCCAACATAGCTGGAGAGAATATCCTCCGGAAGGGCGATTAATATGTAAAATATCACCGGTTAAATAAAGGTTGTCATAAATTTTAGATTTCATAGTTTTGGTATCTATTTCAGTTAAAGGCACGCCACCATCAGAAACTACCGCTCTGTCTAGACCCATTAAATCTTCTACAGTTAAAGGTAAGGCTTTGAGTAAATCAACTATTTTTCGCCGGTCTTCTTTAGTGATGCTGTGAACTTTGATTTCAGGATCAGGGATAATATTAAAATGAAACAAGACTTCAGTTAAACCTGGTGGAGTAATTTCTGAAGTAATATTTTTAAATGATTTATTTTTATTGGCATTAAAAATATTTAAGATTTTTTTGTCTAGTGATCCAATGTCTGTGTCGGGGTAACAGTCAATAGTAGCAGTGACTTCACCAGCATGAAGGAGGTCAGACACTTTACTTGCTAAATTTAAAATCAGAGGTCCCGATAAACCAAAATGAGTAAAGAGAATTTTACCTGTTTTAGAAAAAGCCTTCTTATTATTTACAAAGAAAGTTATTTTCATAAATGATAAAGAAGTGCCAGATAAATTTTTAACCCAAGCTTCTTTTACTTTTAAAGGAACAATATTAGG
>JBFIHK010000030.1:0-4574 GCA_041601795.1 Minisyncoccia bacterium | reverse complement strand
TAACATGATAAGTTATCCACTAAAATAGGGGGTAAAATATTGAAAAAAACATATAAAATAACCCCTAAATGGGATATAATTAAGTAAAGTCAAAGAGCTTTAAAACTAGAGCTTTTAGAGTTAGATTTATTTAATTTTGTTTCAATAATTTTAAGATAACCTTTTCCAATGCCTTCATCTAAAAAAGACATTCAGTCGATCGGAATTTATTATCTGCAAAGTCCTAATAAAGATAGTTTTTCTTTAGCCAAAATAGTGGTACCAATTGGAGGTTTATTATTAGCCATTTTTATTTTAACTGGACTGGAAGGGATAAATGAAAAATTAGCTGTAGCCAGTTACAGTGATGTGTCTAGTAAATTTGACCAATATTTATCACCTATGAAAAATCTATCTGCGGTAGTTGCTATGGATGTAGATTTGTCTATTTTTAGAGAATCTAAAGAAGTTTTTACTGCTGGAGTGGAAACAATAGATTACTTTTTATTAGTTTCTGCTCAAAATAATATCAGGCAAACAGCCATGATTTCTAATGTTTTCTTGGGGGAGTTTAAAGCTTTAGCTGAATATTATTTAGGGTATGTATTTGCTTGGTGGAAGACTTTTAAAAATATGGCTTTAAATTATATTGATGATACTTTAAATAAATGGAAGGACTTTATTTATGGCACGAGCAACACAGTGGCTATATCTATCCCCAGAGATGACTCTGCTTTAAGAGAACAAATAAGGTTAGAAATTTTAGCAGAACTAGAAACAAACAGAACAGGCGTAGACAATCAAACGGATGGAGATGTGTTTATTGAACAAACAGGTCCCAATAGAGGAGTATTAGTTTTACCCGCTTCATCTACTCCGCCAGGGGGCATAGAAACATTAACTAGTAAGTTAAGTAAGATGTTTTCTGATCCGGTCGATATTACTTTTGATAAAACTAATCAGTCTGGAGTCATTGTCCCTCGTTTTAGTGGTACCAGAGGCAATGAGTTTTTTTTCTTAATTACTTTACCAGGCGCTTTAAATTAAGTGATGAAATTTTTTATTTTTAGTCTTTTGTTTATTATTTGGTTTGGGCTGACGCCCGAGACAGCAGCAGCTTTTTTTACTGTTTTTCCAACTAAGATGGAATTTAGTTTAGAACCTGGAGAGCGGGCGGTAAAAAATGTAACAGTTGTTAATAATTCATCTTCGGCTAAAACTTTTTCTGTGACAGTGGAAGATTTTGTGGCAGCTGGAGATGACAGTCAAAGCAAAGATATAGAGATAGGAAATCAGGCCAATAATCCTTTGAGTTTGCATCGTCATGTTTTAACCAACAAGCCCCAGTTTGTTTTGCAGGGTGGCGAGCGAGCCACTATTCCGGTGGTGATAAATTTGCCTCAAGATATGCCTCCTGGTAGCAAACACGCTGTTTTTTTGATTTCTAGTTCTAATGCAAATAATTTAGGAGGCGCTAAAACTATTTCTAGGGTGGGAGTGTTGTTGTTTGTTAGAGTGGAGGGGGAAGAAGTTTTTTCTGGCGAAATGGTAGATTCTCATGTGTCTTATAATGTGGATCTTTTAAATCAAAAACCTTTGAATATTTTGACCACTTATAATAATACAGGTAATACTTATTTGAATCCTTATGGTTATGTTGAGATTAAAAATTTAATCACAAGAGAGGTATTTAGAGAGCCGATAGACCCATGGTTTGTATTACCCAATTCTTCTAGAACAAGAGAGGTAGAAATTTCGTCTTTACCTTTAGGAATTTATGGAGCTAAAATATTAATGAATCGTGGGTATGATAATATAATAGATAAAACCAAAAGCCATTACTTTATTAAATTAAATCTCGGTTTTACTGTTGTTTTAAGCCTTCTTGTTATTTTAGTTACTTTACTTGTAGGTTTTAAAATTAAGAAAAAATATGTTTAATCAAACCAAAACAATTGTAGCCATTTTGTGTTTATCTCTTTTCTTTATAAATTCCGAGGCTGTTTTAGCTTATGTGGCTAGTAGTTCTAGTTACACTTTAGAAAAAGATAGTATAAATTTTTCTGGAACAGAAAATTCTTCCTCAACTTCGTATCAAGTAAGTGATACTTTAGGAGAAGTGGCCACTGGCAATTTAACCGGGACTTCTTATAATTTAAACGCTGGTTACAGAGCCATGGAAGCAAGTTCCTATATTACTTTAACTTCGCCAGCAGATATTACTTTAACGGAGATAAATTCAAGTGATGGTGGAACTAGCGAAGGAACAGCTGTTTGGACTGTTACTACCAACAACACTAGTGGTTATAGGTTGTCAATTAAAGCAAGTACTGACCCAGCTCTGCGGTCGGGAGCTAATAGCTTTAACGATTATACGCCAGCAGGAGCAGTGCCAGATTATACTTGGGCTATAGCTTCCAGTGTAGCTGAGTTTGGTTTTACACCAGAAGGGGATCATGTGGTGAGTAGATTTTTAAATAATGGAGCTAGTACTTGTGGCGTAGGGGCTACCGATACATCATCTTCTTGTTGGGATGCTTTTTCTACGACAGATACAACTATTGCTGAGGATGCCAATAATAATAATCCTACTGGCACTGCTACTACTGTTAGAATTCGAGCTGAAATAGGTACCGAAGCTACTGTTACTGCTGGCGATTATAGTGCGACATTAACAGTGACAGCTATTACTTTATAATGTTCAAGTTTAAACATTTTAATCTTTATTTAAGAACCGCTATTTTGTTAATGGTTTTTTTAACAGCTTCAATTGGAATTATTTATGGGGCTGAAGACGGGGTGGGTGTAAACTTGTCTGTGGTTTCTGGTGGTGGAGGCGGTGGTGGAGGTGGACCGAAAGATGTTTATGGTTGTACGGATCCAGAAGCTACTAACTACAATGTTGAAGCCAATGTGGATGATGGTTCTTGTGTTTACGAAGTACCAAATGTAACTGATTTTATAGCTGAATGGAATGAAGCTACTAATAGAGTTGAATTATCATGGGCAAATCCAGTTGGCTATGCTTTGTTTGATGGAGTGGTTGTAGTCAGAACTCAAGGAAAGTTACCAGACGGGCCCACTGATGGTGTTTTAATATATGACGGAATAAATGAAGAAGCCTTTGATTATGCGGTCCAAAGAGGTAATCGGTATATTTATACTGCTTTTGTTAGGTCGACTACGGGAAATTTTTCTTCAGGGGTTTTAGATTCGACTTTAGTACCAGTCTGCGATCCTCTTGATGAAGATTGTGACGACTTGCCACCACCACCTCCACCACCAGACGACTGTGACCCTCTTCTTGAAGTTTGTGACGACCCGCCACCACCAGACGACTGTGACCCTCTTGTTGAAAGCTGTGGCGGTGGAGGTGAAGACGATGATCCACCACCACCTGATGACTGTGATCCTGTTGTTGAGGATTGTGGTGATGATGAAGATGATCCACCACCACCTGATGACTGTGATCCTGTTGTTGAGGATTGTGGTGATGAAGATGATCCAGAAGGACCTTTTGATGATTTTCCAGATGACCCATCTCCAGATGACCCTGTTTCTTTAGGTGACTTTATTTTTACTCAAGTGGGAGAAAAACCTCAATATTTAGTGGAAGGTGGGGTTATTTCTGTTGATGGGACTAAAAATTTAACCGTTTCATTTCCAGCTGATAAGGCGCCTAAGAGTTTAAAAACAATCGGTATTACTATATGGGACAATGATGGTAGTGGTAAAAACTTGTCATTTATTTTGCGTTTAAATAAGGCGGGCACTTTTTATACAGCCACTTTATCGGCTTTTAATAGAACTGGTACTTTTAAAGTTAGGGCTTATATTTTTAATTTTGAAAACCAAACTATGCAAAAGTTAGAAGGCAGGTTGGTGATAGCTTCTATTTTAAATCTACCTGAAGTAGGGGTGGTTAGTCGAACTGTGGCCGCTTCTATTGGTATAGCAGCGATTTTAACTCAAACCGTTTTAGTAACTTCTCATATTAGGTCTTTGACTGATTTATATTTAGTATTATCTCGTATTATAGGAGCTTTATTTGGTTTCTTTGGTATTAGAAGAAAAAATAAACCTTGGGGTACTGTTTATGATTCAGTCACCAAAAGGCCTATAGACCCTGCTTACGTTAGGGTGTTAGAAGCCAATACAAATAAAGAAGTTAACGTAGCTATTACAGATATCGATGGTCGTTATGGCTTCTTACTTTCTCCAGGAAAATATTTAATTAAAACTGGTAAAACTAATTATGTTTTTCCATCGACAAAATTAATGGGGCGAAATCATGATGAGTTGTATGCCAATTTATATTTTGGGGAAGTCATTAATGTTACCGAGCAAGAGGTGGTAAATAAAAATATCCCCCTTGATCCAGTTAGTTTTGATTGGAATGAATTTGCTAAATCCAAGTCTAAATTTTTTAAAGTTTATTCTCAAAAAGAAATTAAAAAGAACATTTTCTTAGGCTTGTTATATTTTATAACCGATTTATTGTAAACATTTTTAAATTAAGCCGCAAGACAAAAGCTTAGAGTATCTTTTCTAAGATCTTTTTTTTATTTCCAACTTATCCGCCATAGCCCAATGGG
>JBFIHK010000029.1:0-4605 GCA_041601795.1 Minisyncoccia bacterium | reverse complement strand
TTATTATTAAATCTAGTGTAATTAGCAGCTTCAACATCTCTGGAATCAGAATAACTGACGAAAACTAATGACAAAATCACTAACAAAAAAACCATTGCTACCCCACTGAACTTATTCTGCCTAAGCCAAGATGTCATGATTTTTATTATTTAGATTATTTTAATAATTAAGTTTTTAAAACTAGACCAAGTGTTAAATATAATGTCACCCATTATACCAGATAGTGAATAAATAACATTACTAGTTAATCTTTTATCTTTATTTCGTTTATCCTTTAAGTCGACATCTATACCTATATTTACAGACTCTAAATTATAATTTTTAACTGCCCAGATTTCATCAATGTAAATTTTATGACCAACAAAAGGCAAAGCTTCTCCAAAATAAGCTCTTTCAATTCTAGTCCACAAAGCATCGGAGTCTCCCGTAAAATCAGCTACGGGCACAGTCACTTTATTGTAAGTTTTACTTAACTTGCCAGTTTCTATATATGAATCAATATTTAAGTTATTTGTGGTTGAATCCCAACTAGACAGTCTTAAATTAAAGGTTTTATCATCGTCACTAGCTTTGGTCCAAAAAATAATTTCATTAAAATCAGAAATATCAGAACGATAGGCGTTGCCCCCAAAGGTCATACCTGGTCGGTGCCAAGGGGTAGGAATAGCTTCAAAAGATTTATCTCCTATAAAAGCATCTCTATTTACTTCCTCTCCTCTAAAAACTTCTTTGGCTGGTTTCTTGTCCCCCCACAAAAGAAAAGCGTCCCAAATATATTCATAAGTTTTTTGCCCAGTAGATACATTGCCAATTGTATCTACCATACCATTAAAAGATAATTGGTATTCATTATATATTTTGTCTGCAGTCACAATCATACTGTCACTAGACTGATGGCTGCTTGTGACTAATTCAACTATTTTATTATTTTTATCAATAGAAACATTATTAATAAAAATCTCCGGACTAATAGAAAATTTATCTTTAGTTATAAAAATTGGATCAAACTCTTCATTAAAAGTTAGAATCAACCTACGGCCATCGACGGATGTTTCTACTTTTTCTAATATAGGACCAGTCTTATCAGCTAAAGTTTTAACAGATTGCGTTTTATTAGGTACACTTTCAAGTAATTTTGAGTTAACAGCTGTCACATAATATGAGTATGTCGTATTTTGGTCTAAGTTAGTGTCTATATATTTAGTTGTATTTGAAGTAGTCAACAAACTACCGTCTTTATATATTCGATAGTATATTATCTCAGACTCCGAGTCACTAGAAGCTGCCCAATTTAATTCCACTGTATTTTCATCTGAACTAAAAACAGAAGTCCAGTTTGGTGTTGTAGGTGGAGTGGTGTCAGTATTTGATACTTCTCCACCAGTTGGTAAAGTATTTTTATGATTCTCTCCTCCTGGTTGCCAACTAGCTGGCACAGTCAAATTTTCAGCCAATAATATAGCTAATAATTCTACTACAGGGGCTTGAGTTTCTTGAACAGTAAATTCATTATTTTGAATGAATGTCCTAATATCAGCATATCTTCTTAAAACTGGCCTATCTTGGAATTTAGGGTACAAAACATTTCGACCATACTCAAAATAATGAGCCCAACCAATTTCACCCACACCATAAACTGGTATTCCAGGCATTGATGGTAAGCCTTTAGTTAAATTAAAAGCAATTGAATCCCCCCACAAAATATTTTGAGGAGATTTTGATCCCAGGCCTGTAACCCAAGTCATACCCAAAGGGTTGCCTCCTAAAATATTGTCGGCCAGTAAACTAAGAGCATTTATTTTTTCTTGATCAAGACCCTCTAGTTCAATACTAGCAATAACATCTTGTGCATAATCAGTCAGTGCAGTGGCGTTACCCCAAGTGGTTGGACTACCTGGCGAACGAGAACTTCTATGGCCAGCATTGTTTTCAATTCTGGCAAAAGTGTTACTTTTGTCAGTTTTTACTCTATTTAAAACAGATCTTTTAAATGATTCATTGGCATCAGAAGCACCAATATAACCAAGTATATGATCATAAAAAACAGCGTGTTTTTCTTTTGTCATCCATAAAGCAGTCCAATAACGACCATTTCTAAAATTAGAATGACCTCTATCAAAAATATAATTCCAAGCTTGTTCAAAAGTATTTTTGTAACTAGCTTCTCCTGTTAAACGGTACAATTCACCTGTAGCATATAAAATTGGCCCGCCATTTTTAAAATTTAATCCATTATTAATAGCATAATCATACGCTCTTATGGCTCTATCTTTTAAAATATCAGATTTGTTTTTATCATAAGGAGCCACCAACCTAGAAGCCTGGGCAAACAGACCAGCTACTCTCATAGTATGAATAGGTTCTCTACTAAATGTCCAATAAGGATAAACATCAATATCAGCAAAACTAAGTGGTGGATGACCAAAAGACTCTACTCCTGTTCTTACTCCACCGTCTGATTCTTGTAATTGTTCCCAGGCAGACAAACTCCACAATATCTCATCCAATAAATCAGGAATGCCATTGCGACTTTCTGGTATATTTAATTGGCTATCAGTAAATGCTTTTTCATTTATTTCAAAAGCTCTCATTAACTTTCTAGATACTTCATAGTGAAATTTTCTAATATCAAAATCTCCAGCATCATGATGACCTCCCACCAGTGACCTTGGTTTATCTAAAAGAGGTGATGATGGTGGCCTAGGAAACATACCCTCGCAAGGCACTCCATTACAACTTTTTTCTGCTTCATAAACTATAGGATGATCCTGTGGTCTGTCGCACCAATCTGTATATTGGCAGTCTAAATCTCGACCCCAGCGGTTTAAAAATAATCCCCTAGCTGTGACATAAAAAGCCTTTAAAGAAGCGGTGTTGCTCACCATGGTTCTATACGACACACCAACCCCTGGTAAATGAACTCTATAATAATTGGTATCATTAACAGGAACTTTAGAAAGATCTATTTCTGACACCGGCCCGCCAACTTCTAAATCCTGACTTTTTCTCAATTTTATCTCTATATCAGATATAATTGTTTGTCTTTTTTCTAAACCATCTTTATTTTCTAAAACAACATTAGCAGTATTAGAAAAATTTGCTAAAGACAAAGCCCCACCATCACCAAGCCAGCCCGAGACATAAGCATATCTTTCTGTAGCTCTAGGGTTATACCCCACCTGATTTAGTTGTACAACTGGGGTTTCTAAATATTTATCATCATAAGGAATAATAACTTTATAACCATTTGGACCTGTAATATTTAAAATTTCATTACCCCCGATAGATTGATCTAATTTAAGGAAAATTTTATGTTCCAAATCCATTAAATTATCCATATTCTGAATTACTTTACCTAAATCAGAAATTCGATCATAAAAATGTCCAGTTGGTACAGTTTCTCTATATATACTATTTACAGCAATACTGTCCCCGTTTTGCCTCTTTATAGTCCAAGGTCCAGCCTGATAAACCGGCCCTGTACTCCCTACAACTTTTTCAATTCCTCTATCAAGGTGATTATTACCAGAAGAAAAAGAAGAAACTTTTTTATCTTCTAATACCAGCAATAAAATATCAGGAGCATAAAGATGGACAGATTTTAAAGGGCCATCTAACTTTGCCCCATAACCACCAATAGTTTTAGCATGAGCTAAATAATTTTTATCTTGCTCGAAAGTTTCCACTTTTACAAAAATATCCGTATTGGCAGATAAATTATCTATTACAAATTCACTAGTTAAATCATCTACCTCTCCCACTTGATATAATTTATCCTTTGTAAGCAAAGTCTCTGGGCTTGAAGCAATATATATTTTATATCCGGCCGTACCATCAACTGGTTCCCATTTTACAGTTATTTGATTTGATTTTATATCAAGAATAGTAGCCCTTGATGTATCTACAGGAACAGTTTCTTCACCCAACAGAACAACTACACCATTTTTTATACCGCTTATTTGTTCTGTTTTGGCTGAAATATTGTCAAAAACAGAATAAACTCTATAGTCTTTTCCTTTTTTGTTGTAATTATAAGCAAAAATACTTTCGCCAGACTGCAAGCCTTTGTTAAATTTCAAATTATCCCTCGATGTACTAGTAAAAAATATGTTTCTAAGCACAAGGGATAATTGACCTGGTTTATCTTTTATATCTATGTCTACTTTATTATCTAAAAGAGTATCTATTAATTCTCCCCCCAAAGCTGGAGTTTCATAACCAGTAGCAAAATTTTTAATTTGACTATCTTTAATATTAATTTTTGTCTCACTATCATCTAAAGACAAAATTCCAGTGCCACTACTTTCTACACTAGGTCCAGTTAAAATTACATTTTCTAAATTAATTTGACTACTGTTTTCAACTTTTACACCACCTGTATCTGTTGCCAGGTTTTTAATATTTAAATTTACAATATTATCTCCATTTGTCGCTTCTCTGTTTTTTAAATAAAGACCTACCCCTAACACCCCCTCTGCCTTGTTTTCATTAAATGAACCATAACTTTGAATAGGGGTAGAATTCACCTCTATTTGTTTACCTCGTATATTTTTATCAACACCTTCTATAATTGGCACTATATTATCAGCATGTTCAGAAGGAGTG
>JBFIHK010000028.1:0-5053 GCA_041601795.1 Minisyncoccia bacterium | reverse complement strand
GTAGCTTTTTTAAATTATATGAAAATGATAAGGATTTAATTGAGGACTTATCTTTAGCTGAAAAACAACTAATAGATCTGTGTCGGTCTACTTTAAAAACCATTGTTAATATTAGAAGTGCGTACTCTACCATAATGACCAATAATTTAAACCGAGTTTTAAAAATGCTGGCAGCTTTAACTGTGGTTTTAACTATCCCAACCATAGTGGGTAGTTTTTATGGTATGAACGTAGCCTTACCTTTTGCTGATAATCCAGAAGCTTTCGGGGTGATATTGGCTTTAACTATTTTATTATCAGTTATAGCTCTAGTTGTTTTTATTAAAAAGAAGTGGTTGTAGTTTTTCAACTGAAAATAAATAGGGAAGTGGTGTTAGGTTTGGTAGAATAAATTCTATGTACGCAAATATTTTTTTGTTTTTCCTAGGTTTCACTTTCTTACTTTTAGGAGCTAGGTGGCTTATTTCGGGAGCTACATCTTTAGCTAAATATTTTAATATTTCTCAGTGGGCGATTGGGGTGGTTATTGTCGGTATTGGAACATCTGTTCCAGAGCTGGCTATCAATATTGCTTCTGTTTTTAATGGTACAAGTGTGGGTGTGGGTACAATATTAGGGTCCAACACTTTTAATTTGTTAGTTATTTTAGGTTTGTCGGCCATTATTTCTCCGCTCGTTGTATATAGGGAGTGGATTCAGAGAGATTTTTTAATTAACATCGGAGCGGTTTTAATTGTAGTTATTCTTTTATTTTTCCCAGTTTTAGGTGATGTTGGTATTTACGGCATCACTAGATTAGAGGGGGTGATTTTATTTTCTTTATTTTTATTGTGGTTTATTTATACCATCATGAGACAGCCTGAACATGAAATAAAGACAGACTATAAAGTTTTTACTTTTTTGACCTCTTTTATTTTAATTGTAGCTGGAATAGCAGGGGTGTTTTTTGGTGGTAGATGGATAGTGGCGGGAGCTGAAGTTTTTGCTAGGTCTTTAGGGGTAAGTGAATATATAATTGGTTTGACAATAGTCGGTATGGGAACTTCAATACCAGAATTGTCTGTTTCTTTAGTAGCCGCTTTTAGACGTAATGCCAGTATGGCGGTAGGTAATGTTATTGGATCTAATATTTTTGATTTTTTAGGTATTTTGGGAGTGGTGGCTTTATTTAAAAATATTATTACTCCAGAGAGGATAGGGCTTGATATTTTAGTTACTTTTTCAGCCACAATTTTACTATTTTTAGTAGTTTTCTTTGGTCGGCGCAATATCTTAACTAGATGGGAAGGTTTTTGTTTCGTGTCTTTGTATTTAGGGTATATAATTTTCTTGGTTTTATAAACTTTTCCTTTTGACTTTATTTATTTCTCTGTTATACTAATCTCGGTATGTAAGTGAACTCAAACAGTTTCTACCCAAGTGCAAGGCAATCTTCGCAAGGGAGAGTGTGGGCGAGGGTCGTCATTTACATCATGGGTATTTTAAATACTCAAGTTTAACAAAATAGCCAAGTATTTCGATGGCAAAAAAACTATATGTTGGTGGCTTGCCTTATGCTACAACCGACAACGAACTAAATGAAGCATTTAGTAAGTTCGGCGCTGTATCATCTGCAGTCATCATTGCTGATAAGTTTTCTGGTCGGTCAAAAGGTTTTGGATTCGTAGAATTCGAAAACGATGCCGATGCTGATAAAGCTATTAGCGAAATGGATGGTCAAGATTTCGGTGGACGTAACCTTACGGTAAATGAGGCTCGTCCAATGGAGAAAAGACCAAGAACAGACTATAACGATAATCGTTAATTTCTGTTTTAATCTAAACAAAAAACCCGCTTTCAAGTGGGTTTTTTGTTTATTTTTTAAATGTAAACACCTAGATTAAAAATAATAATTAATCTAGGTGTTATTAGATTATCCCATTTGGTCACCATGACGTTTCTCCTTGCTAAATTCATGTAACTTATCCTTGATTTGTTTTTGAAAGGAGTTAAAGAAACCTGTCGCTTGGGTAAGTTTTACTTTGCCGAAGTGAGAGATTTCAATAATCATTTCTGAATTGGAGGGAAAACGAGTGTAGTCCTTTAGAGTATAGATTACTCTTAGGGAATTTCCATTTTTGTCATGCTTGATAACTAGGATTTGTTTTGTGATTTGGATGACAAATCTAGTTACTTGAGCTAGCATTTTTTGGTGAGCACTAATGGTTTCCATTATCTTCACCCCCTTTTCTGTTTGGTTGGTGTTAAGGGAAAGATGTTTTGCAAAGATCTACTCTATTTTTACCATTGTTTTTGTTAAAGTCAAAGCATTGAAAATAAACTTGATGTTTGTTAAGATTTGTTTTGGTTAATAAGCGGGATTAGTTAAATGGTATAATATCGGTTTTCCAAACCGAGGTCGGGAGTTCGATTCTCCCATCCCGCACTAACTACAAAATACTAGGTATAATTATACCTAGTATTTTGTAGTTTTAGTGGCGGAGATGAGCAAGTCAACTGCTTGGCTTGCGCGTGGAATCGAAAGGTGGAGCCATGTTTTTTCAGCAGAAAAAACGGGCGAGCCAGGGTCGTGAAAATTCTCAAGCGACGGCTTGAGAATTATTCCTGACCGATTCTCCCATCCTGTTTTAAATTTTGCTAAACTAAAGACTTAAATTATTAATTTGATGCATATTTTATGAGCCCATATTGTTATGTTGACGGTAAGTTAAAAAAAATTAGCCAAGCTAGATTACCTGTGACCGATTTGGCAATTTTGCGAGGTTTTGCTGTTTTTGATTTTTTTCGTATTTATAATCAAAAACCTTTTTATTTGAAAGACCACTTTAACAGATTTACTAAATCAGCTCGAGTTTTAGGATTATCTGTACCAATATCGGCTAATACTTTGGAAAAAATAGTTAAAGAATTATTACAGAAAAATAAATTAGTCGATGCCAGTATTAAAATGGTTTTAACCGGCGGAGAAACAGATGATGGTATTAGTTTAAAACCTAAAATGGCCAACATGTTTATTTTAATGGATAAACAATATCATCTACCAGAAAAGTACTTTACAAAAGGGGCTAAGCTTATTACTTATAATCATCAAAGAGTTATTCCTCAAGCTAAAAATTCTAGTTATATCCCAGCGGTGATGTTGCAGGCTAAAAAGAAAAAAGCTGGGGCGGTAGAGATTTTATATTTAGATAATGATTTAGTTTTAGAATGTTCTACTAGTAATATATTTTTAGTAAAAAATAAAGTCTTAATTACACCTAAGGACAATATATTAAGGGGTATTACCAGAAAAACAGTTATTGGTTTAGCTAAGAAGCAAAAAATTAAAGTCGAAGAAAGAGAGGTTTTGGTAGAAGAATTGTTGACTGCTGACGAAGTTTTTATTACGGCGACTAATAAATTGGTTTGTCCGATTGTGAAAGTAGACCAAACAAAAATATCTCAAGGTAAAGTAGGGGAGACTACGATTAAATTATTGGAATCTTATAAAAAGTTAACTTTAAATTAAAAATGAAAAAATCCCATTTAAAAATGGGATTTTTTCATGTAGTGGTAAGCTGTTATTGCCGACGTAGAGCAAGGAAAGTAAGAAAGTTCTCTTTTACTTTCGAGCCGAGGAGGGCAAAAAAGGTTTAATACTCCGCGGGTCTTCCCAGGCTATGCCCGGAGGGTGCCTTTATTTAACAGCGTCTTTTAGAGCTTTGGCTGCTCTAAATTTTGGTACCCTCATGGCTGGCACTTGGACAGTGTCGCCTGTTCGAGGGTTACGAGCAGTCCGAGCTGCTCGGTCTTTGGTAGAAAAAATACCTAAACCTGCTATTGATACTTCACCTCCTTGTTTTAAGGTATTAACTATAGATTCTATAATAGTATCAACTGCTTTCTCGGCTGATGTTTTAGTACCGCCAATAGATTCAGTTACTTTTTCTATAAGCGCTTGTTTATTCATATTTGTAGGACGCTTAAGTTTGTTAATAACACGACCTTGAAAACTTAAGTATAGTATAGGATGGACACAAAAAGGGTGCAATAGGTAATAATTTAAGCCATTTTTAATTTAAATTGTAAAAATAAAATCTATTACCGGGCATATTCTATCACCCTGGTGTCCCTAATGACGGTGACTTTAATTTCTCCAGGGTATTTTAGTTCTTGTTCTATACGTTTAGCTATGTCGCGAGCAATTTTTTTAGATTCAATATCATTTATTTGGTCGGCTCTAACAAAAACTCTAATTTCTCGGCCAGCAGAAATGGCATATGTTTTTTCAATACCATTAAAAGAGTTGGCTATATCTTCTAAATCTTTTAAACGTTTCAAGTAATTTTCTAAACTGTCTCTTCTAGCGCCTGGCCTACCTCCAGAGATAGCATCAGCAGTTTGAACAATAACTGCTTCTATGGTTTCGTAAGGATATTCATCATGATGCGACTGCATAGCTTTAATAATGGCCGGATCAGCTCCAAATTTTTCTAATATTCGGCGGCCAATTTCTACATGAGTCCCGGGGACTTCATGGTCGACAGCTTTACCAATGTCATGCAACAAGGCTCCAGCTTTGGCGATTTGAATGTCGGCTCCTAATTCTTCAGCTAGCATGCCTGCAAAGTGAGTCATTTCTATTGAGTGTTGCAGGACATTTTGACCATAACTGGTTCTAAAATGTAATCGTCCTAAAATAAGTAAAATTCTTGGATCTAAATTAAGGACTCCAACTTCATAAGCGGCTTCCTCACCTTTTTGTTTGATGATTTTAGAAATTTCTTCTTTAGCACTAGCTACAGTTTCTTCTATTTTAGCCGGTTGGATTCGACCGTCTAGAATAAGCTTTTCTAGGGCTACTTTAGCTATTTGGCGACGAATTGGGTCAAAGCTAGACAAAACAATAGAACCCGGGGTGTCGTCTATAATAACCTCAACCCCAGTTTCCTTTTCAAAGGTTCTGATATTTCTTCCTTCTTTACCAATAATTTTACCTTTAATATCGTCAGAGGGGATATCGACATTAGTAGACATAATGTCCGGTACGCTTGAATTGGCTAATCTTTGAATG
>JBFIHK010000027.1:0-5260 GCA_041601795.1 Minisyncoccia bacterium | reverse complement strand
GTAATGAAAGAATCCTGCACGAATTAGAAAGACCCCGCCATGCACGCATGGCGGGGTACTATAGCGAGTGTAGCTCGAGAGTCACCTGCACGGGGCACAACAGTGTCCCAATAAAAAAATCGGTGTCTCCCATAAGGGGAGGCACCGATTAAACAAAAAACTAGTCACCACTGGCCCAATAAACGAGTGTGGCGTAGGCCCCGTTACCCGGGTATTTTTCCGCCGGGTACTTCTGAAACTCGACATGACCGTCCATATATAGAACGTTCACACCACCCGGCACGTGGTTAAAGCCAGCATTCGCCGATGGACGGATGTTGATGATGTCCCACATCAGGACAACATTGCTCTGAGCTTGAGCGCTACCAGCCGGGTTATTGATATCGGTAATTAAAAAACGCTCTATGCCTTCACGCAGTCTCATTACCTTATTTCCACCCGAGTTTCCGAATCCATTCGGCACAGTAATGTCAGAATCGAGGATACTGTTCCTGGTCGCCTCCGTCGAAGGCGGGAAAAATACGGCCGCAAACCAATAAAATATTTGGGCTGGTACTTCGAACGACCCATTCCCGATATCGGGAGCTGTAATCTGGGGATCATCGGTATCACCACCATCATTCAAAAATCCCGAATAAAGGTAGCTATGATCGGCCGAACTGGCATGGCCAGCATACGGACAGGGTGCACCCGTCGAATCAACATCATTTATAATGTCGAGTAAGTCTGCCGGGTCTCCCGTGTAGTCGGGGTCAGACGGGCAAACCGCCACACCCCAATCGGTAGCATAATCAGGAAACACCTGATATGACGAGACGAAGAAATCCAAATCGTCATTCATGTTACAACCCGACACTTCGCCAACTCCACCGAGGTCGTCGTCCCAAGGTTCAACTCCGTGCATGCGAGGATACTTCTCGCCGGACGATTCGTTGGCATACATCTTAATGATGACGCCCCACTGCTTGAGGTTGTTCTGGCACTGAGCTCGCCGGGCCGCTTCGCGCGCCCGAGACAGAGCCGGCAACAAAATAGCCGCCAAAATACCGATGATGGCGATAACCACCAACAATTCGATCAGTGTAAACCCATTTTTCCTTTGCATTTTTTCTCTCCTTTTTGATACCTGGTTTGCTCGTATTTATGGCAAGAGGCCAAAAATAACTGCAAACCTTCCGTTTAAGTTTATACTCCTTATTAAAAATAGTGTCAAGCAAAAATAAACGGATAAGTTTTTTTATCTAGCATAAATAAAAACCCTGACGGGCTTTTATTTATTGGTGCCGGAGGGGAGACTAGGTGCCAGATCACTAAGCTAATTTCTATTTAACAAAGAAATTAGCAAGTGTCTCCTACCCGGGCTCGACCGTTGCAAAGCAACATGGCTCCGCCTTTCGAGCCTCCCACAAAAGCCAAGCAGTTAGCTTTCTCTCCGGCGTAAATAAAAACCCTAACGGGTTTTTATTTATTGGTGCCGGAGGGGAGACTCGAACTCCCATGGATTGCTCCACTAGTTCCTAAGACTAGCGCGTCTACCAATTTCGCCACCCCGGCATATTTTTTAAATTAGTGCAGGTCTTCCATCATTCCACTCTATTCGGTGAAGTGATATGGAAGAACCTTTTCGATACCCACCCGAAACTAAAGCAGTTTAGTTTCTCCCACGCACAATAAAAAGACCAATCTTTTTATTGTGCCCGGGGCGGGAATCGAACCCGCATCCCGTGAGGGACACGATTTTAAGTCGTGCGCGTATACCAATTCCGCCACCCGGGCAAACTTTTCAAATACGTCTCTTATACTATCATAAATCCCCTATTTTTGTCATCGTCTGACGCTCTTTTTTCTAATTGACTAAAGATATAAAAGATGATATAATTAAAGGTGGAATTAGTCATTTGTCAATTTAAAAATTTTAACCCCAACAAAGAAAGGTTAATATAATGGACATATTGTTTTTAATCGGATCTGTCGTACTAATAGCAATAGCCGGAGTTCTCATTTTGGCTATTTTTCACAAAGACGCTAAGAACGACCGGCACTTCACTTATGTGCCAACAGGAAGATTTAAAATGGTCGTGGCTGGTGAAAAACTGATTCGTGTTCTGAGTAATCTAAAAGGTTACTCCTGCGAAGAAGAAAATTCTCCTCCTTGGCAAGTAGTAAAAGAAGGCGATAATTTTACACCACATCAATCATGGTTTGAAAAATTGTTTGGTGCGACTTTTGTTAGTTTTCTCTATCCTATTAAAAGGGTGCATGAATTCACTGTCGTAGCCGACAAACTAAAACCTGAAGCCGAAAGGGCGGGTAAACCTTTAAAAGAATGGGTTCATTATGAAGAGAGACTTGTTAAAGAGCTACTCTTTCGATTTCCTCACCCTCTTTACATTTCGAGCATAGAATTAGGGGGTGATAAATGGCAAATTAATTTGTTATTGATGCTTGACCTTCAGATTACTAATCCCGCCATCGTGGTCATGATTTATAACGGTAAGGTTTTGGAGCAAATTGATGCTGCTGTTAAATCGGCCGTTATAGACTACTGTAATGGATACACAGAAGAGACCACCCTACCTGACGGGTCAAAAGAAAAAATTCCTCATTTGTGGACATATGAATCATTTCTAACTGCCAATAAAGGTCGAGGTTCAGATATAGAAAACATCATCCTCGATCTAAATATGGGTAGCGACGAAGGTCGCAAAGACGGCTTAGAAGACCGTTTCGGTGTTAGTATTAAGTCGGCCTGGGTCCAAGACTTAGACTTATCTGAGGCCCAAGAGGAACTACTTAAAGCATCAAAAGCTAAGGCATTACAAGAGGAACTAGCAAAAGCTGGCATAGCAGAAGCTCAAGGTAAAGCCAAACAAACAATCATTGCTGCAGAAGCGACTAAAACGGCTTTACTAACAGAAGGTCAAGGTCAAGCTGAAGCTTGGAGTGAATTAACTGCCGCTTTACGTAAACAGGGCATAAGTCCAGAAGAAGCTAATGCCACGGTAAAAGCTTACGTCGAGTCTGGTAATTTAGCTAAACTTCAACGTCTAGAAACTCTGGTCATGTCAAGTGGAGGAAAAAAAACAAAACCATCGGTAATTATTAACCCTGGTGGTAAATAAAGAGGAAGAACAATGCTAACCTTTCTACTTGTTATGTTAGGGGTGGTTCTAATTTTAGGTTTCATTTGGTTGGTAACACCAGATAAAACCAAGAAAAAAACTATCTCTTCCACAAATACCACACCACCTGCAAAAACCAGCCTTATAAGTCGCATGGGGCTAGGAAATCTGGGATGGAAAAAAACAAAGGAAGCTATGATTGGTTTCTTTCAATTGATCATATACGGTGGAGTGGCATTAATGGTAGTGCTAGCGATTGTCTATGGTGGTCAAAAACTGCGACAATGGGATCCATCGGCCACCAACTTCAGCCCAGCCAAAACGATGGTTGTACCGCTTGAGTATGGTAAATGGTCTAAACCACTACCTGAAAAATGGCCCGGCAATAGAATACGCTGGGCTTCAGAACCAAGTGATATAGCAGTCACTATCCATATTCCAGGACAAGGGGAGACGTATTTAGGCAAAGACGCCCACTACAAAACTCCCTCTTTCAGTCACCAAACTCAAACCAAGTGGCAATGGAAGCTGGAAACACCTCTTGAAATAGGTCAAACAGCCTACATCAGAGTGACGTGGCCTTAAGCCACAATGACTTCTGAGTATCGCCGGCAAGCTCACAACTTGCCGGCTTTTTTATATCAAAAAAAACAAAAACACCTAGAAAAAGGTGCTTTTGTTTTTAATTTAGTAAAATGTAATTTTAATTACACCCTACTACATTGCAAACAAACTGCATTAAACCGAAAGCGGAGATCATAATAAACAAACCAACTATACCCCAAATCATATGTTTGGCTCCTTGGGCTCGTTCAGTAGCACTATCACCATTTGTAATATATTTTACCACTCCAAACAAAAAGTAAACTAGCGCCACTCCAATTAAAAGCATAATCAGAGGGTTAATGATATTAGTATTTATTTTGTTTAAAAGATCAAGCTCCATAAACTAAAATAATTATTGTGGAATACCAGGAGCATTTGGAATGTTACCCTCACCTATATTTGTTTGATTTGAAACAAAATTAACTAAGCCCCAAATAGACACCATAACAAACAAGCCAATAATACCGTAAGCCATTAAAAACCCTCCTTCTTTTCTTTTTTCAGCATCAGACCCAGCGGTAATATATTTAACCACTCCCCACAAAAAGACTAGAACTCCAATACCAATAACAAGTGGTATTAAAGCCGAAACCCAACCCTGAACCGTAGCAATAGCACCATCTATACCTTGAGCTCCAACTACTTGAGGCAACAAAACTACAACCAAAGCCCCAACATATAATAAACTTTTTTTCATAAATAAAACTTTATTAATTAATAATAAACTTAAAATTCTTTAAAAGTAACGACCTTTGTGAATTTTACTTATTATACAACACTTAAAGCTAAGAAAACATTAAAAGTGGGGATAGATATGCTAGAGAAAAATCTTTTTTAACCCTATTCCCCACCTAAATTAATTTGAGGAAGAGGAGGGGTAGATGCTGGTCCCTCTTCGCCAAAAAAAGACACTGACACAAAATTGACCAACCCCCAAACAGACACCATCACAAACAGGCCAAACACGCCATAAGCCATTAAAGCACCTCCTTCTTTTCTTTTGGTAGCATCGGCTCCAGAAGAAATATATTTAATAATTCCCCACAAAAGAACTAAGAGGGCCACCCCAATTAAAAGCCCCACTAAAGGGTTTAAAATAGTACTAGAGACACATGTCACTAAATGTTTGAAGTCACCACTTAAACAAGCTCCGTCAGCTGCCCACACTGTAGTCGGCGCTAAGAAAGAGATTGCCAAACTTAAACTTAAACCCAAAGTCAAAAAAAATTTCATAAATAATTTAAAGTTTAAAATAATAAATTACTGCAAGGTATTAACCGTACTTTGAATCAAGTTCAAAATAACAAAAGCCCCCAAGACAATAGCTGCCCCTATAATAGTCCAGAAAAAAGCTTCTCTGGCAGTTTTAATGTCTTCTGGCTTACCTTGAGCTTTAACAAACAAAAAACCAGAATAAATAATACCTAAAGCCACTACAGGTACCCCAATTTGGACCAAAGCGGCTAAAACAACCTCCACAAATTCACCCAGAGTTTCCACCCCTAAAGGATTATCAACCTTAAAAACGCCAT
>JBFIHK010000026.1:0-5438 GCA_041601795.1 Minisyncoccia bacterium | reverse complement strand
TTCTTGAGGGCTAATAAAAGAATAATCTCCAGCTTTCATACTCATGCCACTTTTGCCAACTTCAGAACCGGTGTTAATGGCCACTAAAGTGTCGTGAGCCTCAGCGTCGTCTTTATTGGGATAATGAGAATCCCAAGTAGCCACAAAAGGTAAGTTATACTCCTCGGCTAGCACTCTTAAACCTTGATGAATATTTGGCATTTGAGGAACTTCTTTATGATTCATAACTTCTAAAAAGTAGTGATCAGGTCCGAAAATATCTAAAAATTCTTCAACAATTTGGCGGCCGCGGTCTAAATTGTTTTCTGCTAAGGCTTGGGATAATTCGCTACCTGGACAGCCAGATAAGCAAATAAGACCCTCTTTATGATCGCGTAGAATTTCTTTATCCATTCGTGGTTTGTAGTAATAGCCTTCGGTGTGAGCTAGGGTGGTTAATTTAATTAAATTTTTGTAACCTGTATTATTTTCAGCTAGGAGAGTAAGGTGATAACGTTTAGAGTCAATGCCGGCATCTTTGTCGTGTCGACTACGGATGGCCATATAAGCTTCAACTCCAATCACTGGTTTCAAACCTTCTTTTTTTAAAGTTTCATAAAAATCTATCACGCCATACATGGTACCGTGGTCGGTCAGGCCAACAGCCGGCATATCAAACTCTTTGGCTTTACGTACGAAGTCTTTAGGTTTAGACAGGCCGTCTAAAAGACTATAGTGGCTATGGGTGTGTAAGTGAACAAATGACATTTATAGTTTTTATTCAATAATTGATTAATTTTCTACTTCTAGCTTGGATTAAAGGTAGAGAAGTAACAACATGTAGTATAGCAAATTAGTTAATTTTAGTAATTCAGCCCCCAACTCCCCAAAAATACAAAGGACCGTCCTTTGGGAAAAAAGGGGTGTGATATAATTTTTTAAATGATAAAAGAACAAGACTATGATTATGTGGTGGGAGTGGATGAGGCTGGTCGGGGACCACTGGCAGGCCCAGTGACATTAGGTGCTTTTGGAGTTAGGATAGATAACTTAAAAGAAATTGAACAAATTTTATTTCCTCAAGGTATTAAAGACTCTAAAAAATTAACCCCCAAAAAACGAGAACTTATTTTTAACCAATTAGTCACATGGCATAAAGAGGGCAAAGTAGTAATATCACATAGTCATGGCAAGGCGAGCGATATTGATAAAATAGGCTTGGGACTGGTTATAAAACTAGCTGTTAAAAAAGCCCTACTTCCTTTTGCTGCTGGTGGGACTAAAACATTAGTATTATTAGACGGTGCCCTTAGGGCGCCGTCTGTTTTTACACGCCAAAAAACTATTATTCGGGGTGATGAAAGTGAAATTGTAATTGCGCTCGCTTCAGTAGTGGCTAAAGTCATTCGTGATAGATATATGGTGACGGAGCATGACAAATATCCACTTTATAACTTTGCCGGACATAAAGGTTATGGCACCAAAGCCCATATTGAAGCTCTTAAGGAATATGGAGTGTGCGAGATTCATCGGCGGAGTTTTTTGAGTAAATTGTTGTAATATTTTATTGGACATCTTGCCTTTTTTGACTATTTAAGTTATATTAAATTCAATATGTCAGTACGAATGCGACACACACGGGCTCACACCGGCAATCGTCGGAGTCATCACGGACTTACAGGTCCGCGTCTTTCGAAGTGCACTAACTGTAATGAGCCACATTTAAGACATCGAGCTTGTTTAAATTGCGGTATGTATCGAGGCCGACAAGTGGTAGATGTGGTAGCAAAAGTAGAAAAGAAAACCGCTAAGAAAGAAGCGCAATCTAAAGCTTAATTAAATCCGTTCCAAAGTTAAAGGGCGGATTTGTTTTTTTAAGATAATTTTAATAACTAAAAGGTTTTAAAAGATAGATCTTTATATATTTATGGCCAATCGTCATTTATCCAGAAGTGTCGCAATGCAAGCTTTATTTGAGTGTGATTTTAATAATAATATAAAGACTGATATTGTTGAGGTTGTAAATAGAGTAATAACCGATATGGCACCGGGGCTAGAAGGTGAAGATTTTGCCCAAAAATTAGCCACTGGAGTGGTGGCAAAAAAAGACAAATTAGACAATATTATTACTAAAGCGGCTCCTGATTGGTCGCTGGATAATATTGCTATTGTTGATAGAAATGTTTTACGTATTGGCTTGTATGAGCTTATTTTTGGTAATAAAACAGAAGTGCCAGAACGAGTGGCTATTAATGAAGCTATTGAGCTGGCTAAAACTTTTGGTGGTGAAAATAGTGGTAAATTTGTTAATGGAGTATTGGGAGCAGTTTATAAAGAGATGGGTGAGCCGGGTAAAAATGATATTCCAGCTAAAAAGAAAAATCCTAAAGATGTACCTTATGAAGAAATGCCGATTGAAAAATTAGGTGGAGCGGTGGTTTTTTGTAAAAAAAATGATCAAATCTATTTAGCTTTAGTTCATGATATTTTTGGTTATTGGACGTTGTCTAAAGGGCATATAGAAGAAGGGGAGACAGTGGAAGAAGGTACTAAAAGAAAAATAGAAGCTGAACTTTCGTTGTCAGTTAAAATTTTAGATAAAATAGGTAAAAATGAATATATTGCTTCTGATCCTGAGAAAGGTAAGATCAGGAAACAGGTTAATTATTTTGTGGCCGAGTGTGAGGACGCCAATTTTGATAAATTAAAAGTAGGAGAAAATAAGGGGGGCTTGGATGATTGTAAGTGGTTTTCTTTGCCAGAGGTGGTTGACCTAAAAATTTACGATGATATTGTACCTTTTATTACTAAGGCTATAAAATTAATTTCTTAAACTAAAAAAATGGAAGCAACCGAGTTTAAAAAATTTGCAGATAGTATCAAGGTTGAATTTAATGATTTGGGGTTGTTACGCCAGGCTTTTACTCACCGCTCTTATTTAAATGAGCATCGTGAAATTAAAACAGATCATAATGAAAGACTGGAGTTTTTAGGCGATGCTGTGTTGGAACTAGTGGTGACAGATTTTTTATATTTCAATTATCCCGAAAAACCTGAAGGCGAATTAACTGCTTTTAGAGCTGCTTTAGTTAACACTGTGTCCTTGTCTGATGTAGCCAAAGATTTAGGGGTGAATGATTTTTTATTGTTGTCTCGTGGTGAAGCTAAAGATATAGGGCGAGCCAGGCAATATATTTTAGCTAATACTTTTGAGGCTATTGTGGGGGCTATTTACTTAGACGGAGGGTATAAAAGTGCAGCTCGGTTTATAACTGACAATTTGCTATACAAAATAGGTAATATTATAGCTCAAAACTTATGGCAAGATGCTAAAAGTTTTTTTCAAGAAAAAGCCCAAGAGTTTACAGCCATTACACCATCTTATGAAGTGTTAAAAGAAGCTGGTCCCGACCACAATAAAAAGTTTACTGTAGGAGTTTATTTAGAAAATGAGCTGGTGGCTGAAGGCACTGGTCATTCTAAGCAAGAGGCCGAACAAGAAGCAGCTCGTTTGGCTCTAGTTAAAAAGGGTTGGTCTGATAAACAGTAGTCTTAGTTTTACACATTGACTCTGTTTGGTTTGTGTTAAAATAAGTCAATGCGATTATTGTCTCTAGAGCTTAGCGGTTTTAAGTCTTTTGCTAAAAAGACTGTTTTTACTTTTAAAACTGATGTGACGGCGATAGTGGGACCCAATGGTTCTGGTAAGTCAAATGTGGCTGAAAGCTTTCGGTGGGTGTTGGGGGAGCAGTCAATGAAATCCCTCCGAGGTAAAAAAGGAGAAGATTTAATTTTTAATGGTGGAGAAAAAGGTGGAGCTGCTGGCCGAGCTAGTGCCACTGTTGTTTTTGATAATCGAGATAAAAGTTTACCTTATGATTTTGATGAAGTGGTGGTCACTAGAACGGTTTATCGTGATGGTGTGAATGAGTATAAGTTAAACGGGGCCAGTGTTAGATTAAAAGATGTGTTAGAGCTTTTGTCGGGGGCTGGTCTCGGTGCTTCAGGACATCATATTATTAGTCAGGGAGGGGCTGATAGAATTTTAAATGCCAGTCCCAGAGAAAGACGAGAAATGGTGGAAGAGGCGTTAGGGTTAAAGGTTTATCAATGGAAGATAGAAGAAACTAATAAAAAATTAAATCAAACTAAAGACAATATTAGAGAAATAAAACTCTTGCAAAGAGAAATATCACCCCATTTAAAATTTTTAGAGAGTCAAGTTGAAAAAATAAGACAAACAGCTGAAATTAGAAGCAAGCTTAAATCTCTATATTTAGAGTATTTAGTTATTGAGGAAAATTATTTACAAACTAAACGGCAAGAGATAATTGATCGCAAGAAAAGACCCACAGAAGAATTGGTGGCTATTTGTAATAAAATTGCCGACCTGGGAGCAGATCTATCGGCTCCAGAAGCCAGATTAAAGGATAAGGAAAATAGGGTTAAAACTATTGAACATCGTTTAGGGACAACTCAAAGAGAAAAAGATGTGGTGGCCAGAGAATTGGGGCGGATTGAAGGAGCCATTGAAGCGAGGCTAGATTTTAAGCAAGAAGTAAAAGAAGTTTTTATTCCAGAATCAGAATTGGTAGACACTAGAAATGACATTGTTCAAGCTGTAAAAAATTTTAATTACTTACAAGACGTGAGTAAAGTAAAAGAGTTTGCTTTATCTTTAGTCGGGCGATTAAATATTTTATTAGATAAATATCAACATCAAACAAATAAGACAAGCGACAATGAAAAAATTGCAAGCTTAAAAAAAGAGGCTGATGTTTTAAATAAAACTTTAGCAGATTTTGAACTTAAGCTAGCCCATTTAAAGGCGGAAAAAAATCAAGCGGTGTCAGACTTAGAAACGGAAACAAAATATTTGCAGTCGGCTGAACGTAGTCGTTATGAATTACGGGCTAAGAAAAATGAATTAGAAGCTATTTTAAATGACTTATCACACAGGGAGCATCAACTAGAAACTGAAGAGCTGGCTTTTAAAAATGAGATTGAAGAAGGGGTGGTTTTGGTTGATGTCGAGATTAGGGACTATAGGCGCCTGGCTCAAATTGAGTCAAATAAAAATGAGACTAGAGATATACAATTAGACAGAAAGCGTGAGATGGAAAAAATGAAACTTAAATTAGAAGATAGTGATACCAGTACAGAAGGAGTGCTGGAAGAATTTAAAGATACTACCGACCGCTATAATTATTTAGCCAATGAATTAATAGATTTAGAACAAAGTAGTAAATCTTTAACTGGTGTAGTAGAAGAGTTGTCGGCCAAAATAGCCGTTGAATTTAAAGAAGGTATTAAAAAAATAAATAATGAGTTTGCCTCTTATTTTGCTTTAATGTTTGGTGGAGGGGTAGCTAGGCTTGAGGTGGTGTCCACCCCTGTTTATAGACGAGAGACTAAAGAGGAAACAGAAGAAGTGGGGGTAGAGATTAAAGTTAGCTTAC
>JBFIHK010000025.1:0-5482 GCA_041601795.1 Minisyncoccia bacterium | reverse complement strand
GGCCCCGGAGAGTATGAATACTCTGAAGTTTTTGTTAAAGGCTATCCTTCAGTGGGTCCTTATGGACGAATAAACACTATTTATAGTTTTTTGCTAGAGGGGATGCGAGTGGTACATTTGGGAGCCCTGGCTTTAAAAGACTTATCTCCAGATGTTTTAGAAGAGTTAAGTGGAGCCGATATTTTATTTGTCCCTGTGGGGGATGAGGGAACTTTAGATGGTAAAGCGAGTTTTAAGCTGGCTACTTCTTTAGAGCCCAAAATAGTCATTCCCCTTTTATATGGGGAAGATGTTAAGTCTGATTTGATGAAAGAATTTTTAATAGAATCAGGAGGCGATGTTTCTCAGGCGGTAGATAAATTATCTATTAAGAAAAAAGATTTAGAAGATAAAACCATTGAGCCTACAATCTTAACAGTGAGTAAATAGTCTTGATTTATGAAAGAAAAAATCAATAATTATTTTAAAAAAATAATGACCAAATCTGAGACCGAAAGACGTCAAATAGCTTTAGTGGCTTCGGTTTCACTAACTTTGCTCATTGTTTTTATTTGGCTGGCTAACGGTTTTATTATTAACAAAATTTCACAAGAAAAAGAGTTGCAGGTGACAGCTGTAATAAGGCAAGATAGTGAACCTTCTTTTTTAGAGAGGGAAGTAGGGCGAGTGGTTGACGGCTTCGAGGTGATGGGTAATTATGTGAAGGGATTATTTTAAATTATAGTAAGACTATGGCTAAAAAAAGAGATAATAATAAAGAGGACGAGAAAAAAGTAATAACTCCACATGTGGGTGTTATTGATGCTGGGATCGTGAAAGAAATGCAAGAGTCTTATTTGGATTATTCGATGTCGGTTATTGTATCCCGAGCCTTGCCAGATGTGCGTGATGGGTTAAAACCGGTTCACCGTCGGATTTTATTTTCTATGCATGAATTAGGTTTAACCGCCGCTTCTCGGTTTAAAAAGTCAGCGACTATTGTGGGAGATGTGTTAGGTAAGTATCACCCCCATGGGGACTCTTCTGTTTATGAAGCAATGGTTAAATTAGCTCAAGATTTTGCTATTCGTTATCCACTTGTTTGGGGACAGGGAAACTTTGGTTCTATTGATGGCGACCGAGCGGCAGCCCATCGTTATACTGAAGCTAAAATGACTAAATTGTCTGCTGAACTACTTCGGGATATTGAAAAAGAAACCGTTGATTACAAGCCAAACTTTGATGGCGAAAGAAAGGAACCAGTAGTTTTGCCATCAGTGGTACCCAATTTACTTTTAAATGGTACTTTTGGTATTGCTGTTGGTATGGCTACTAAAATACCACCCCATAATTTAACTGAAGTTATGGAGGCTTTAATACACTTTACCGACAATCCAGAGTGCACTAATGAAGAGTTGTTAGATTTTGTTAAGGGGCCAGATTTTCCAACTGGTGGTATGGTTTTTAATCAAAAAGATATTCATCATGCCTATAATACTGGGCGAGGTGGAGTGATGGTTCGAGGAGAAGCTGAAATTTTAGAACAAAAAGCCGGGACTCATCAAATAATCATTACTTCTGTTCCCTATCAAGTCAATAAGGCTGAAATGATAATTAAGATGGCCGATCTTGTTCGGGCTAAAAAAATAGAGGGGATTAAAGATATTAGAGATGAGTCAGCTAAGGGAGATATTAGGGTAGTGATAGATTTAAAATCTGGTTTTCAACCTCAAAAAATATTAAATTTTCTTTATAAACATACCGACTTGGGTACTACTTTTCATTATAATATGTTGGCTTTGGTTGATGGTATTCCTAAACTACTACCACTTAGGTCTATTATTAAAGAATTTTTCACTTACAGACAACAAGTGGTTGTTAGGAGAACTCAGTTTGATTTAGACAAAGCCTTAGCTAGAGAACATATTCTATTAGGTTTGAAAATTGCCCTTGATCATATTGACGAAGTGATTAAAACTATTCGGTCATCTAAAGATACTGCTACTGCTCATGCGTCTCTGCGAAAGAAATTTAAATTATCTGACTTGCAAGCAACGGCTATTTTAGAAATGCGGTTGCAAAAACTAGCTGGGCTGGAAAGACAAAAAGTAGAAGATGAATTAAAAGAAAAACAAGCTTTGATTAAAGAATTGCGTGGTATTTTGGCTGATCAAAAAAAAGTCATTAAAATAGTTAGAGATGAATTTGTTGATATTAAAGAAAAATTTGGCGACCCGCGTAAAACTAAAATTATTAAACATGGGGCTAAAGAAATTAACCCAGAAGATTTAGTGGAAGAAAAGGAAAACGTTTTAGTTTTAACTTCGGGGGGTTATATAAAAAGAACTGACCCGTCAGAATATAGATCTCAAAGACGAGGAGGACAAGGGGTAATGGATTTAAATGTAAAAGAAGAAGACTTCGTATCTATATTTTTGACCGCCAATACTCATAGTGATTTATTATTCTTTACTGACAAAGGTAGAGTTTATCAATTAAAAATGTATGAATTGCCAGAAGGGCGAAAAGCTACCAGAGGTAAATCGGTGATGAATTATTTGTCGTTGTTGGATGATGAAAAAGTGACTTCAGTTTTATCTTTTGATAAAGGAGTTGACCACTCTGAGTTATCTTTAATGATGATTACTAAAAATGGTACTGCTAAAAAAGTTAAAGCTGAGAGTTTTAAAGACGTTAGACGCAGTGGAATTATTTCAATTAAGCTGTCAGACAAAGATGAGTTACTTTCAGTTTTCCCTGTGCATAAAGGGGATACAGCTATTGTGGCTACCTTTGATGGGCAAAGTATTCGTTTCTTAGAGTCTGATATTAGGGAGATGGGTCGTAGCGCCGGTGGTGTTAGAGGTTTTAAATTAGGTAAAGGAGACATGGTTATAGGAGCGGGTGTGGTTAAAAAAGGCAATGATAGTGGACAATTTTTAGTTATGAGTGCTAATGGTTATGGTAAAAAAACAGCTCTCAAAGAATACAAAATTCAAAAACGAGGTGGCTCTGGTATTAAAACAGCTAAGCTAACTTCTAAAACTGGTAAATTGATTGGGGCTAAAGTCTTATCAGATGAAGAAGAGGAAATTGTAGCTATCTCTAAACATGGTCAAGTTATCAGAACTAAGTTAGAAGAAATTCCTAACTTAGGTCGTCAAACTCAAGGGGTACGAATTATGAAAATGAAACCCGATGACGAAATAGCTTCTCTGACTTGTTTGTAAAAAATAAAAAACACCCCCGGTCGATTTAGATTGACCGGGGGTGTTTTCAAGAGTTAGTGTTTCCTAATTAAACTTGTCTGTAGTAAAATATAAACATATTTATATTATGTTTTCTTTGCCTAAAAAAAATGTTGATTATTTAAATTTACTGCCTGGAATGCAAGTGGTGGACATGGGAGCGGGAACTGGGGCTTATGCTTTGGCCGCCGCGGAAAAAGTAACTCGAGATGGCAAAGTGTTTGTGGTAGATGTTCAAAAAGATTTGTTAGATAAAATAGCTCTGGAAGCGAGTAATTTATTTTATCCTCATATAAATGTTATTTGGGGCGATATTGAAGTAAAAAATGGTGTAAAATTAAAAGATCATTTAGCTGATGCTATTATTGTGGCTAATGTTTTATTCCAGGTAGATTCCCAGTATGGAGTAGCCTTAGAGGCTAAAAGATTATTAAAACCAGATGGCAAGGTTTTGGTGGTAGATTGGCAGAGTTCTTTTGGTGGAGTGGGTCCAACCGCAAGTCAGGTGATTACAGAAGCCAAGGCGAAAGAAATTTTTGCTGAAGCTGGGTTTAAAGCGGTCAATACTTTTGACGCTGGGGATCACCATTATGGTATTATTTTTCAACTTAAATAATTTATGGAAGGCGAATCATTTTTTAAATTAATAGTTCTTATTGTCCTCGGTTTTGCTATTGTGATAGCTGTCCTTATATTTGCTGGCGTCTTACCTGGTTTTGGGGGATCCTCAAAAGGAGAAAATAATACTGTAGTGATGTGGGGGGTAGTGCCACAAGTGGTAATGAATGAAGTTGTAAGTCAGTTGAATGCCGATAATAGAGATAATTTTTCAGTCACTTATGTAGCTAAAAATCCTAATACCATAGAGTCTGAATTGGTGGATGCCCTCGCTTTAGGTCAGGCACCCGATTTAGTTTTAACACCCGATGAGTTAACTGTTAGTCAAAGAAATAAATTATATATTATTCCGTATGACAGTATTAGTAGTCGAGTTTTTAGCGACACCTTTGCCGAAGCGACGGAAGTTTATAAAACAAATACTGGTTTAACAGCACTACCTTTAACTATTGATCCGGTGGTGATGTATTATAATCGAGATTTATATTCTAACTCTGGAGTGGCGAGTGTTCCTAAAACTTGGACTGGTTTTTTAGAAGTTTTAAACCGTCTGACCACTAAAACAGATCAAGGGGTTATTACCGGCAGTGGACTGGCTTTTGGGGAAACAGATAATGTGACTAATTTTAAATTAATTTTAGAATTACTTTTGTTGCAAGCTGGTAATCCACTCTCGAGTCCCACTGCTACTGGGTTCCGTTCGGTTTTAGCCGATAGATTAGGATTTAATACCGCCCCAGGCCCGGCAGCACTGGATTTTTTCACTGCTTTTTCTGATCCGGGTAAAGTTACCTATTCTTGGAACGAAACTTTAGACAACGATCGCAGTATGTTTGCTCTGGGTCGTTTAGCGAATTATTTTGGTTTAGCAAGCGAATTAGGACAAATTAGAGCTCAAAATCCTAATATAAATTTAGATGTGGTTGTGGTACCACAACGAGAAGAGGGAGCTCGTAAAACTACAGCTGGTAACTTGTTAGGGTTGTCGATAGTTAGAAGTACAGCCAATTTAAACACCGCTTTTACTGTGGCTTGGACTTTAGCTACGGGTCCTTATGTTGAGCTTTTAGCTACCAGTTTAGGGGTAGTGCCGGCTCGACGTGACTTACTTAATATGCCCGATACCAGCAATCGTTTTGAACCAGTCTTTTTTGAGTCAGCTTTATCAGCTCGAACTTGGGCCGATCCTGATAGTGTGGCTACCAGTAATATTTTTAAAGATATGGTAGATGAGGTTAACAGGCGGATAAACAATTCAGCTGGGGCTTTAAACAACGCTGATCAAAGAATAAATTTACTTTTTTCTAATTTATAATGTTTAAATATTTAACCACTAGTTTAATTTTACTTTTTTATGTTGTCGTACCTAAAGTGGCGACAGCTCAGTTAGTAGTCTGTGGTACATCTACTACAAACCCTTGTACTTTCGAAGATTTTTTTGTTTTGTTAAACAAAGTAATGAATTTTTTGGTTATCTCTGTGGCTACCCCACTTGCCGCTATTTTAATAGCTTATGGTGGAGCTTATATTGTGATTTATGCCAGTAACGCCAGTAAGAGAGCCGAAGGTAAAAAAATTATTTTTACCACCATTAAAGGGTTTGTTTTGGTTTTAGCGGCTTTTGTCATAGTAAAGTT
>JBFIHK010000024.1:0-6526 GCA_041601795.1 Minisyncoccia bacterium | reverse complement strand
TTTTTGCTTAAAATTTTTTTAAAAAAAGTAATAGGTAAAATATTTTTTATTTTTTTAAATTATATTTATAAATTTTTTAAAATTAAAAAAAATATTTTTTTTAATTTTTCTTATCCACATTTTTTTACAAAAAAATATTGTAGTAATTTTTTGTTAGAGCGATAATATAAAGTAAGCAAGCGTGATAATAAGTTTTACTTTTCATGTTAATTAAAAAGGTCGACTGTTATCACAAATTTTAAAAATAATTTTTAAATAGTAATTATGCCAGTAAAAAGAAAACCAGCTGCTAAGAAAAAAACTACTACTAAAAGAAAGCCAGCCGCTAAGAAAAAAGGAGTAAAGAAAAAAGTAGCTAAAAAGAAAACTGTTGCTAAAAAGAAAACTGTTGCTAAAAAGAAAACTGTTGCTAAAAAGAAACCAGCTGCTAAGAAAAAAACTACTACTAAAAGAAAGCCAGCCGCTAAGAAAAAAGTAGCTAAAAAGAAAAAATAGTTTTCTCTCTCTTACAACAAAAAATCTCGCTCTTTGAGTGAGATTTTTTGTTATAGATTTTCGGGGTTAAATATGTTAATATTCAAGTTCAATTAATCAATATTTTGTAAATAAATGAATTTCTTAACATCTCTATTTGGTAACTTTGAAGAGAAGAAAATAGCCGTTTTTAAACCTATTATCGCTACTATTAATAGTTTAGAGGCAGAGATAAGCAGTTTGTCAGATGCTGAGTTAAAGGCTAAAACGGCTTTCTTTAAGGATAAATTAAATAAAGGGGCTACTTTAGATGATATCTTGCCTGAAGCTTTTGCGGTTGTAAGAGAGGCTACTAAAAGGGTTATGAATCAAAGACATTTTGACGTTCAACTTTTAGGTGGTCTGGCGCTTCATTATGGTCACATAGCTGAAATGAGAACCGGTGAAGGTAAAACTTTGGTAGCCACTTTGCCAGCTTATTTAAACGCTTTAACTGGTAATGGTGGAGTCCATATTGTGACTGTTAACGACTATTTGGCTCGGCGTGATGCTGCTTGGATGGGTCAAATTTATACTTTCTTGGGTTTGTCGGTGGGAGTCATCAATCAACATGAAGCTTTTTTGTACACTGAAAAAAATGAAATAGAAGATAAAAAAAGAGATGAGAAGGGGTCTTATAAAGTAGTGGTAGATTTTTTGCAAACTACAAGTAGAAAAGAAGCCTATAGAGCAGATATAGTTTATGGTACTAGTAATGCTTTTGGTTTTGATTATTTACGAGACAATTTAGTTCATGAAAAAAATAATCTGGCTCAAAAAACAAATGATGAGGGTAAATATAATTATGCCATTATAGATGAAGTCGATTCTATTTTAATAGATGAATCTCGAACACCTTTAATTATTGCTGGTCCGGCAGAAGAAGCTGATAGTTTGTATAAAACTTTTGCTCGCATGGTTAAAAATTTTACCCTTGATGAAGATTATGAAGTTGATCGCAAGTTAAAGGCGGTTACGGTGACAGCTACTGGAATTACTAAAGCGGAACAGGCTCTAGGAATAGAAAATTTGTATACTGAAGGTGGTATTAAATATGTGCATCATTTAGAAACAGCCATTAAGGCTGAGTCTCTATATGAACATGATAAAGATTATGTAGTTCGCGAAGGCGAGGTGGTGATAGTAGATGAATTTACTGGCCGCCTGCAACCAGGTAGGCGATGGTCAGAAGGTTTACATCAAGCAATTGAAGCCAAAGAAGGGGTCAATATTAAAGCGGAGTCGCGAACTTATGGTTCAGTAACTTTGCAAAATTATTTCAGACTGTATAAAAAATTGTCGGGTATGACAGGTACAGCTCATACTTCACGTGAAGAATTTGAAAAAGTGTATGGTTTAGATGTTTATATTATACCAACCAACAAAGAGCCTAAGAGGTTGGATCATTCTGATTTAATTTTTCAAACTGAAAAAGGTAAATTTAAGGCCATTGGACGCAAGGTTAAAGAGTTGCATCAAAAAGGGCAACCCGTTTTAATCGGAACTGTGTCGATTGAAAAAAATGAATTATTGTCGGCCTATTTGAAACAAGAAGGAGTACCTCATGAAATTTTAAATGCTAAAAATCATGAAAAAGAAGGTCAAATAACAGCTGAAGCTGGTAGAAAAGGGGCTGTGGTGATAGCTACTAATATGGCAGGTAGAGGAGTAGATATTAAATTAGGTGGAGCCGAGGCCACCAAAGAAGAAGCTGAGGAAATAAAAAATTTAGGCGGGTTATTTGTCATAGGAACTGAACGTCATGAAGCCAGAAGGATAGACAATCAATTAAGAGGGCGGTCTGGTCGTCAAGGGGATCCAGGGGAAACACAGTTTTTTGTTTCAATGGAGGATTCTTTGATGAAAATTTTTGCTACTGATAAGGTTAAAAATATGATGGGTCGTTTTGGTATTCCTGAAGATGAACCCATTCAAAATAAAATTATTTCTAAGGCGATAGAAAACGCTCAAAGTAAAATAGAGGGGATGCATTTTGATAGCCGTAAACATTTATTGGAATATGATGACGTTATTAATCATCAAAGAATAACTTTATACGACAGGCGACGAGAGGTGTTATTGGCCGATAAAGATGGTTTATTAGAATTTATCAATAAAGCTCAAGATTTTCTTAATTTAACAGAAGAAGAAATTCAAAAAATAACAACCGTTTTTAATCTTAAAGTGACTGAGTTTGGAGAAGATTTTTTGCAAGCTTTAAGGGAGGTTATTTTACAGGTGATAGACATGCATTGGATGGAACATTTGGAGGCTGTTGATTATATGAAAGGTTCGGTTAGACTCCGGGCTTATGGTCAACGAGATCCATTGGTAGAATTTAAAAAAGAGGGCTTAAGATTATTTCGTGATTTAGAAGCCAATATTTTTGCTGAAACTCTAAGGCTGTTACCTAATATTGAAGCTAAAATAAAAACAGAAGAACATTCTAATATGGCTGAAATTCATAATAAAGTTGCTCCTTTAGGTGGAGGGGAAACAAATTCTATGTCTGGTGGTAATGTCGTGACTCAAAAACCAGCCATAAATAAAGTAGGCAGGAACGACCCTTGCCCATGCGGAGCGAAAAAGGCTGATGGGACGCCAGTAAAGTATAAACATTGTCATGGAAAATAGATTAAAAATTGTTACATAAAATAGCAGAGTCCGATCGTAGCTTAATGGAGCGAAGTTGGACGGTTCAGGTAAAAAATATAAAAAATGTCATGGAGTATAATCTAGCAACAAATATTGTTGTAAAAAATAAGTAAAAGAAAAACGGCTGGCTCCACGGGTGTCTAATCCGTTTCAGCGCCAGCCGGGCTTCTGAAATCTCTGAAGAGATCGAGGTAAGTAGCCAACTTACTCTCTATACAGTAAGTAAATAATATAATATTTCTTCTGGATAGACAATAAATTTAAACAAAAAATCGCCAATCGGGGCGATTTTTTGTTACAATATTAAACATCTATGACAACTCAAATAAATTGGCACAAACAAGAACCAGAAGATGTTTTTGATATTTTAAAAACAGATATTGAAGGCCTATCTGAAGAAGAAGCTCAAGTTAGGTTAAAACAAGACGGGTTTAATGAGTTGCAGGAAAAAAAGCCCGACAGTCATTTGCTGATTTTTGTTAGACAATTTTTCAATCCTTTAATTTACATTTTATTGGTAGCAGTGGTGGTAATGCTAGTGCTTGGTGAATACCTTGATGCTGGGGTGGTTGGAGTAGTATTACTTTTAAATGCAATTATTGGGGCCTTTCAAGAAGGTAAAGCTCAAGATACTCTTTTTGCTTTAAAAAAAATGCAACCAGTTGAGTCAGTGGCACTTAGAGATGGCCGAGAAAAGGTTATCCCAGCCAGAGAGTTAACCGTGGGGGATATTGTGATTTTAAATGATGGCGATCAAGTACCGGCCGATTGTCGTATTTTACAAAGTACAAATTTACTTATTGACGAGTCAGCTTTAACAGGAGAATCAACTCCGGTGGAAAAAAATCCTGAAATAATAAAGGCTGAAAAAATTCAATTAGCCGACATGTCTAACATGGTTTTTAAAGGTACTTTTATTGTACGGGGACATGCAAGGGTGGTAGTAGTAGCAACAGGCCTTAAAACAGAAGTGGGCAAAATATCTAAAGAGTTAACCGGCCTTAATACCGCCATGCCCCTTAAAACGAAGATAGACAAGTTAACTAAATTTATTATTGCTATTGTTGGAGGAGTGGTTGGGCTATTTTTTGTCATCGGGGTTTTGTATGGCTATGAATTGTCCAAAATGTTTTTAGTAGCTGTAGCTGTGGCCGTATCGGTTATTCCTGAAGGACTACCGGTGGTTATTACTTTAGTTTTAGCCACTGGTGTTTGGCGAATGAGTAAACAAAATGCTTTGGTTAAAAAATTGCAAGCAGTAGAAGCTTTAGGGCAAGCTACTTTAATTGCGGTAGATAAAACAGGCACCATTACTAAAAATGAACTCATGGTCAGCCGGTTGTTTATAGCTGATAAAGATTATGAAGTGACCGGCGATGGTTATAATAGAGGTGGAGAAATTAAGCTAAATCAAACTAAATTAGACTTTAAAAAAGATCCAGCTATTTTATTGATGGGCCGTATTGCTACCTTTTGTGCTAATGCTCAAACTGTTTATTTAGAAGACAAAAAAATCTGGAAAGTGACCGGCGATCCAACCGAAGCTGCTCTTTTAGTATTGGGGGAAAAATTAGGTTTTAAAAAAGATAGTGTTGAAAGTAAGGAGCCTTTAACAGCTGAAATACCGTTTGATAGTAAACTTAAATATCATGCTACTTCACATCAAACAGCCGAAGGTGATTTTGTTGCGGTGGTAGGGGCTCCGGAAGTAGTGATTGAAAAAGCAGAATCTATGTGGACAGAAAATAGTAGTACGATTTTAACAGAAAAGATGAAAGAAGATTTAAGTGAAAAAGTAGTGCAATTATCGGCTCAGGGTTTAAGGGTATTAGCGGTGTCTTATAACGCGCAAGCTGGTAAAAATTTAAACAGTGACAATTTACCCCCGTTAATCTTTTTAGGTTTAGTGGGTATGCAAGATGTAGTTAGAACAGAAGCTACTAGTGCTATTTTAGAAGCCAAAGAAGCCGGAGTAAAGGTGGTAATGATAACGGGCGACCATAGAGTAACAGCTGAAGCTATCGCTACTAGGGTGGGTATTTTTAATGCTGGTGACAGGGTGGTTGAAGGGTGGCAATTAGAAGAAACAACCGAAAAAGATTTGCCTGGATTGGTAGAAAAAGCAACAGTTTTTGCTCGAGTATCGCCAGCTCATAAAATGTCTATTATTAAAGCTTTTAAATCAAGAGGGGAAGTGGTGGCGATGACTGGTGACGGGGTTAATGATGCCTTGCCTCTTGTGGCGGCCGATTTAGGTATTGCTATGGGTAAAATAGGAACTGAGGTGGCCAAAGAAGCCGGAGATATTATTTTGCTAGATGATAATTTTTCTAGTATCACTAAAGCCATGGAAGAAGGGCGAGCTATTTATCAAACTATAAAAAAAGTAGTGCTTTATTTATTGTCGACGGGTATTGGAGAAATGTTGGCAATTTTAGGAGCTGTCATTTTAGGTTGGCCGTTACCGCTCCTTGCGACTCAAATAATTTGGCTCAATTTTGTGACTGATGGATTCCTTGTAGTTGCTTTTGCGGCTGAACCTAAAGAAAAAGATATTTTAAAACATAGTTTTTCAAAAAAAGATTCTAATTTGTTGGACCGGTTACTTTTAGGGCGAATGTTTCTAATGGGTAGTGTAATGACAGTGGGGACTTTAATTTTGTTTAGAGAGTATATAGATCCAAATATAAATTACAATATTTTAAATAATGGAGAATTGGTTAAAGCTTGGACAATTTCATTGACCACTTTGGCTGTTTTCCAATGGTTTAACGTTTGGAATTGTCGCAGTGAAAATAGGTCTATTTTCAGTCAAAATCCTTTTTCTAATTTATATTTAGTTGGGGCCACTGTTTTGGTGGTGGTTTTTCATTTGGCTATTATTTACAATCCGTTTCTCCAACAAATTTTTCATACAACTGCTTTAAGTGTGTCTGAATGGGGGGTTATTCTTATGGTCGCTTTTAGTATTATCCTGGTAGAGGAGTTTAGGAAATTAATTTACAGATATCTATTTAACAAAAAACCCACCAGCGGTGTCAAAGCTTTTAAAGGCTCAGGTTCCGTTAATGGGTAGGAGGAAATAAAAATTAGTACTAGGAAATCTTGCAGACACAAGTTTCCTTTCTCTCAGTAATCGACTTCTTGTTTAATGAGCGTTCTTTATTTTGTTAGTTTCTTCTGTCGGGCGGGCTGATAGGCTAGTTTGGTTTAACCCATTTTATCCCCACTCAAACCTTATATTTTAAAGAAAATAGGTAGATATAAATGTTATAATTTAAGTTAGATTTGAATATTCTAAATATATTCAAATAAGAAGAAATGTAAATGAAAACACCCCAAGATATTTTTTGTCTTT
>JBFIHK010000023.1:0-6995 GCA_041601795.1 Minisyncoccia bacterium | reverse complement strand
GGGTATTTACGGTGTGACCAATGTTTTTTAGCCATAGAAAACCATCTCCAGTGGAGCCAGTTTCAGGATGGGAAGTGCCTCCGGTGGCAATAATAAAATTTTCTGCAGTATAAGTACCTTTTTTAGTCTCAACTGATAAAATCAGGCAGCTTTTTTTATCAACGTTTATTTTAGTGACTGGATTATTTTTAATAATATCTATATTAGGGTGACTTATATATTGATTCATAACATTAAAAACATCAACTGCTTTTTGAGAAGCCGGAAAAACTCTATTCCGAGCTTCAGTGACAAGTGGCAAGTTTCGACTTTCAAAAAATTTAAAGGTATCTTCAACTCCAAATTGAGCAAAAGGGGAGTAGAGAAAAGCTTCAGCCGAGCCGAATTTAGGTAAGAGTTCTCGAATATTAAAAGTGGCATTGGTTATATTACATCTACCACCGCCAGTAATTTTTAATTTTTCACCTAAACTTTTATTTTTTTCTAGTAAGAGTACTCTCTGGTCTAAGTTGGCAGCAGTCCCAGCAGCCATCATGCCAGCCGGGCCTGCTCCGATCACTATGAGATTGTATTTAGGCTTTTTTTGTAGTTGAGTATTTTTTAACATTGTTTTAATTTCATCATATTAAATGATGAAAGTCAAGGTTTTTTACGTTAAATATGATCATGGGGATTATTTTTTTTTACTAGAAATATGGCTGTGTTATATTAATCTTAATAGATTAAACAACTAAATATGAATAAAAATAAAGTTTTATCAATTGGTATTTTGATGCTAGTACTAGTAGCGGGAGTATTTTTTTACGCAAGTCCAGTATTGAAACCATTGTTTCTTCAATATAGTAAATTAGGTCAAATAGCATCGCCAGCTGCGGTTTCTTTGGAAAAGATTTTGGGGGTACAGACAAAATTATTGGATAAAGGTTTAGAAGGGCCAGTAGAAGTTTTAGGTCAAATATTTTTGATTCATGGAGACTCTGTTGATGGTAGTAAAAGTGATGATTTCTATTTTTTGAAAGATATAAAAACAAATAAAATTTATGAATTAAAATCTGATAAAAAATTTTCAGCTGATATAGTGACAGGAACTAAGGTGAAAGTGAAAGGTAATGCCAAGTCAAATATTATTGAAGTCGGGGTATCTGATGGGGGAAGTGAAGGTGTTACTATAATAGAAGAAGCCGAAACTTTAACTTCAATGGATAATAGGAGAATTTTAGTAATTCCAGCTAATTTTAGTGATCGTAATTTATCTTGTACATCGGGACAATTAAACTCTCTTTATTTTAATCAAAATCAAGCTTCTATTGCTACGACTTATCCTGAGGTGACTAATGGAGTAGTTGGATTTTATGGTGATACTTTAGTTCCGGCGTCTCTGTCTTATTCATATACTAGTACTGATTATATGGGTTGGGCTTATGAGTTAAATCAATACGCGGTTTCTTTGGGTTATAACTTGGCCGATTATGACCACATCTCTTACGTTGTACCTGCTAATGGGACTGGTTATGGAGGACTGGGTGAAGTTAATAGTAAAAAGTCTTGGATATTTTATTGTAATCCTCTTATAGTTCAGCATGAGTTGGGACATAATTTAGGTTTAGCCCATGCTTCTACTTTAAGCAATGAATATGGTGATAGGTCTGATGCTATGGGTAACCCATCTGGTTATCAGGATTTTAATGCTCCTCATAAAAGTCAATTAAATTGGGTTTCTGGAGGTTCTATTATAGATGTTACCGAACAAAATAGCGGTTCATTTATTTTAAGCCCTATAGATTACCCAACAGACAGGGCGATCCATCCTTATATGTTGCGTATTTTAAATCCTAATTCTATTACGGGATCATTTGGTCTTTTACAAGATGGTTATTATTATATTTCATATCGAGTGGGGGAAGGAGTTACTTCTAATTTAGCTACGGAATATAAAGATAAGATTCATATTCATACTTATAGAGGGTCTGGTTATGCTAATACTTATTTAATTAAAACCTTAAATCCTGGAGAGTCTTTTACTGATGTTGATCTTGGTTTAAATGTTGTATTTAATAGTAAAAATGTCGACAGTGCGGTTGTTGAAGTTAATTATTCTTGTGTTGTAAAAAAACCAGCAGTCTCTATTACTCCTACTATTTACTCTACCAACAAGACTGAGGCTAAAACTTATGAAATTACTGTTACAAACACTCAAAGTGCAAGTTGTGCCCCAGAAACATACGGGTTAAATATAACTTTACCCGATGGTTGGGTTTATGATAATACTTTTAAGTCTCAAACGATCGGTTCAGGGCAATCTATTACTAAAGATGTGAGCATTACTCCTTCTAATTCAACCGCAGAAGGTAAATATGACTTAGAGATAAATATTAACGGCCAAAATGGATCTAGTGTACAATCTTTTGTTACTTATGAGTTAGATTTAACTTCACCATCTGTTCCGGAGAATTTACAGGGAAGTTATAGAAAAAAGAAAGTAACTTTAACCTGGACAGATTCAATTGATGCAAGTGGGGTAAGTCATTATAATATTTATCGCAATGATAGTTTATTGAATAATTCAACGACCGCTTCTTTTACTGATTTAGCCCCAATTACTGGTATAAATGTGTATTATGTGACAGCTGTTGATAGGGTGGGTAATGAATCAAGTCCGAGCGATACTGTTTCTATAGATACAGGGACAACTTCTGGGGGTGGTAAAGGTAAGCCAAGTGATGGTGGTGGAGACAGTGGTGGGGGTGATGGTGGGTCTACGGAAAAGGGAAATAAAGGTAAAAAACCTAATTAAATAAGTATTTTTTATAACTCTAAAATCTCATCAATACGAATCTGGCTAACAAATTCGGGCACGTGGCTAACTAAAATCATGCCTCCTTCATACTCATCTAAAGCTCGGGCGATAATGGGTAAGTGGCGAAAATTAATGTGATTTGTAGGTTCGTCTAGAATTAATAGTCCTGGTTGCAATAATACTAATTGGGCCAAGGCTACTAATCCTTTTTGGCCTTCTGATAAGTCGCCAACTCTACTATGTATAAAATCTTTAGTGATTAAAAAATTGGCCGCTACAGAACGTAGGCGTTTTTCGTCATGAGTTTTAAGAACGCTAAGTAAAGTATCATAAACAGTACTATTAAAATCTAAAGTAGAAAAATCTTGACGATAATATCCTACAGTTACATCGGGGGAAATATGGGCTCCAGTGGCTTTGCCTGTAGCTATGGATTCCAGTAAGGTGCTTTTACCGATACCATTAGGACCAGAAAGTAATAAATGCCCGTTTTTACGTAGAGAAATATTGGTAGATTTGGTTTGCGGGCTACCTTCTTGCATGATGGTGTAAGTTGAAATATTAACTAACTCACCGACAATATTTTCTTGGCAAGGGATTTTAAAAGGTCTGATGGTGGCGTCCTCTTTTCTAACGTCTACTTTGTTTTCTTCTAAATCAGAGGCTTCTTCGCGCATTCTTTTGGCTAAAAGTCTCATTCGGCCACCTTTGTTGGCAAAAAAATTAGCTTTATCTTTGTTGGCTTGAATTTTTTTATCCATTTGAGCATTTTTTCTTTTTTCTTTTTCTACTCGAATACCAATTTCTTTGACTACGTCAAAATAATTGCCGACGTATTGTTCTATGGTTTTAGTAAAAACATCTAAATAAAGCACTCCTTCTGTAAAGGCATTGAGGAATTCGGCGTCGTGAGAAATAACGATACAGGTTTTTTTATAATTAATTAAAAGATCAGTTAAGTGATTGATGCCAGCTTGATCTAAATTATTTGTTGGTTCATCTAGAAGTAAAATATCGGCCTTTTGAATAAGAGCCGAGGCTAGTAAAAGGCGAGCTTGCTGACCCCCAGAAAAATCTTTTATTAGACGGTCGGGGCTAGCTTTTAAGTTGACCACTTCTAAAACTTCGGCAATTTTAGGGTCAATATCGTAAATTTTTTCTTTAAAGCGGTATTGAAAAAAATCTCGTACTGTTAAGTCAAGTTGTTTTCTCTCTATAACTTGAGGGGCGGTAGCAATGGATAGTTTTGACCCCTTAATAACTTTACCTGACTCTGGTTCTAGGGTCCCAGTGATTAATTTAAAAATAGTACTTTTACCAGCCCCATTTTGACCCATGAGAGCTATTTTAGCTCCCCGGCGAACAGAAAAACTAGCCTCTTCTAAAATAGGCTTGTTGTGGCCGTGGTTAAAAACTACTTGATCAAATTTTAGAACTGATTCTTGATTGTTTGACATAGCTTAACACTTTACCTTATAAAGTGGTGATTGTGAACCATAAATGGCTTTAAATTAACATAAGTAAAAACTCAGCCTTTAGGCTGAGTTTTTACTTATGTTTTTAATCTTTAAACTTAGATTAAAACTTCAATGTCGGCGGTACTGTTGAGCCCAGCAATTAGGTCACTGATTAAAGCATCTCTTTTTTGACGTGTGAGCTCGGCTCTGATTTCAGCTTCTATTTCTTCTATAGGTGGTAATTCTTGGACACTATTAGCTTCCTCATAAAGGGCTAAGACTTCGGCTTCTGTTACCACAATGTCATCACTTTCTATTTGAGAGTCAATATATTTATTAACTAAAATTTGGTTTTCTATATTGGTTTTTAACTCGGTTTCAGACAAGTCTAAATTAGCCAATTCTTCTTTTAAAACTTCTTCTCCACCTAAGTTGGTCACTAAATTATTATATTCCGTTTCTATTTCAGCGTCAGAAACAGTTAAGTTAGCTTTTTGAGCTTCTTGTTTTAATAAAATGTTGGTGACCATTTGGTCTAAAACTTGATTTTTAAGATTGCTGTCATCAAAATTCGGGTCTTGAGCCAGTAAGTTTTGCCGAATTTGTGTTAATTGGTTGTTGAATTCCTTGTATTTTAATTCTTCGCCATTGACTGTGGCGACTACAGAGTTAGATCCATTGGGTAATATTTGACTAGAATTGCTCAAAAAATACCATATGCCAGCTACAATTATAGCCACCGCTACAAGTAAAAGTATTATTTTTTGTTTAGACATGAATTTTAAATTAATTTGTTATGTAGATTAGTAATCATTAGTTTATTAAAACTAGTGTCAATTTTATCATATTAAGGTCAAAAGGGTAAATTTTACTTAATGAGCAGAATTGATGGTTTGTTTTTCCCAATTGATAATTTTTTTAGCGACGGCATATCTTTTGCTCGGGGTCCAAGATTTAAGAAGAAGGTTTTTACTGACAGAAATATCTTGAGGAGTTGCCAATAGTTCTTTATTTTGGAGTAGATTTGAAATAATCTCTATATATTTATTGACTGCTTCTTGGTGCAAGTTTTGAAATAGTTTTTTAGGGTGGCAATTTATATCTCCTTTGATGGTGGTTAAAATATCTCCAGCGTCAGGTTTTTCATTAATGTAGTGAATAGTTGCTCCTATTTTATCTAGGTCGTCACATAAAACAGCGTGCTGGTTGGCGACAGCTCCTCTGTAATAAGGGCAGTAGCCAAAGTGTAAGTTGACAGCTTTCTGAGCAGTATTGACTATATGAGGTTCAAGTATTTTGCTACCCCAAATAGCTAAAACTTGGGGCGATAGTTTTTGAAGTGTTTGATGAATTTCAGGGCTATTAACAGAGTAAGTTTCTATAATCTTAGGAATGTAGGTTGGATAAGTAGTTTCAATTTGAGCTTCTCTGAAATAATTTAAAGCTTGAATGTTTTTTCTATCTAATCTCAGTAGTAATGAATACCATATTTCTTGGGGTAGTTTTAAAATAGGTAGTGTAGTAAAAAAACGGTATAGACGCTTGAATATAGATAGGGGTTTTGTTTTTTGAATAATAATTAAATCAACTCCACCATTGGTACTTGCGTGTAATTTGTTTATAAAATCATTTTTATCTTCACCGGGGATTGTTATGACCACTATACTCATATTCTAAATATAATACATTTTTTAGAATATTTTTCCTACTTGTTGTAAAACTTTCAGGTCACGATAAGTATTGAATTTTCGAGTATAAAAATTATCTGTTTTATCATTTATTGATTTATATTGATTTTGAAGAATAGAAATCGCTTCATCTATTTGAGCCCATTTTACTTTAAAAACCTCATCATTATTTGAAGTTGTTGAAATTCCAGCAATAAATCCTTTGTAGTAATGAACCTCGCGTTTTTCTTTAGATTCATTCCTATATTCTATTACGGTTCCAATTTTTTCTTTTATAGAAACATTGAAACCAGTTTCTTCAATACATTCTCTTTGCAGTGCTTGTTTTTGGGTTTCGTTGTTTTCGATTCCTCCGCCGGGTAAGAAATAAAAACCACTATCAGAGCTTGTTGTAAGACAAATATTATTATTATCTTTTAATAAAATTTTAACTGTGGGTCTTTCTTGATAACTGGAAATATTTTCTGTTTTTCTGTTTGGCCATAAATCTTCGTGATGAATATTAAAATTAAATTCTTTCATTTATTAAATTTATTACCAATCCCTTGTTAATATTTTTTTCTAAATTAAAGTTATAATCATTATTAAAGCCATTATAGCCATCAACAAATCTTCAAAAAGAGTTACTTTGGTCATTGGTAGTTTAAATACAACGCCAAGACAAGCACAAGGGATTTCTTCTTTTTGTTTAAGTTTTAGCCATACTCCATAGCTACCAATAAGCATTATTATTAGAGTAATTGTGTTTACAGCCAATGGGCTCCAAGCGAAAAAATACGCTATACCAAGACTAATTTCAATAAGAGGATAAAGGTAAGCATAGGCAGTGCTTCTTTTAGCTAAGATATCATATTCTTTATATGCATCAACAAACCCCTTCCACTTAATTAACTTGAATGCACCAAAGATTAGAAAGAAGCTAGACGTAAACATTCTCATGCCAAACATTAGGTCTGGGTTGTCTGTTGTATTCCACATATATACTGTAAAAAGAATTATCACAGCAAGGATACCTATCAGTGGAATAAAATCTTTTAGTCTATGTTTTGGTTT
>JBFIHK010000022.1:0-7054 GCA_041601795.1 Minisyncoccia bacterium | reverse complement strand
TTTTAAGTCTAAATTTAACTTACAAGAAGTGGAGACAAACTTTATCAAACGAGGTACTCGTTATCCAGCTGAAAATATAACCTAGTTATAATAAAAATCTAGGCTATAAGATAAGTTGTCCAGTTCGTAAAGTTTACGCCCAAAACAAGGGGTGTATAATAGACATATGATTCATAGTTTCGAACAACCTAATTTAGGAAAAAGTCGTTCAGAAATTACTCCTGGGAGTATAGATACAATTTTAAAGCAAATGGAAGAAGAGACTGTGGGGCCAGATAATATGCCATCTCATTCTAAACTTTGGCGGTTAGTAGAGGGTTTAGCTGAAAATAAGTCATTAGTTGAGATTGGATTAGATTCTCGATAGATCTTAGATTTAGATCTATAAAAATATGTCATCATTATTTTTTAATATTGAAGCCTTGGCTCAAAAATTAGGTTTAGATCACTTGCCGTTAGAAAAGCAAGAGGAATTTTTGGGCCGATTGGAAGACATGATCTCTGGGCGTATAAATGTCGCCGTACTTGAACGCTTGTCTCCAGATGAACAGGATCACTTTCTGGCTTTAATCGATAAAAATAAAGAAGAGGATGCCCTTTCTTATATTCAAAATATAGTTTTGGATTTACCAGACTTAATTCAGCGGGTGTCTGCTCAAACCATGGATGAGTTTCTAAAACTTAAAGGCGAAATCTAATTTACTACTTCAAAGTGTTAGGATGGCGGTTGCTCCAAGCAAATAAGGCTACGGCGGTGCTGGTAGCAACATTTAATGATTCACATCTAGGATGAATGGGGATGGACAATATTATGTCACACAGGGAGTAGGTTTTCTCTCTAATACCGCTGGCTTCATTGCCCAAAACAAAGACTGATGGAGTGGCGAAATCTTCTTCATTAATAGACTTGTCTCCATCTCCGTCTAAGCCATAAATCCAGAAACCTTTTTTCTTTAAGTCTCTTAAAGTGTGGTTAACATTACCTATTTGAACAACAGGGATTTTAAAAACCATACCGGCTGAAACTTTAACCACAGTACCAGTGATAGGGGCTTGATTGTGTTTTGGTAGTAAAACACCACTAACGCCAAAAGCGGCCGCCGAACGGATGATAGCCCCTACATTGTGAGGGTCTTGGATTTCACCTAAAACCAAGAGGGAGGTTTGGTTTGTAACATTAAGTGTGTTGATAAAATCATCATATTCTTTAACTAAATGATCAAGAGAAACTTTAGCGATTATACCTTGGTGATGATTTAGATCTTTGGCCTGATTTTGACCTGCGAGGGGAGAAATTTTAATACCGGCTAATTTTAAGTGTTTAACTAAAGCCAAATCATTTTGTCTCTTGTCGTCCAAAAAGACTCTAATTAGAGATTGGGGATTGTGAGCGATAGCTTCTTCTAAAGCATGTCTACCATAAATAAATATTTTATCTTGTTTCATTAGTATTATACTGCTATTAAAAATCAAATATAGCAAGAGGAAATTTTTTTGAGATAGAAGAAGCTTTTAGTGTAATATTATTTATAATACAAAAGAGGATACATGGAATAAAAAATGATTAAAGAAATTTTTCTATTAGATGAGACCATCAATTATAAAATTAGACGACACAGTAAAGCCAGGTGGCTTAGATTGTCTATTGAAAAAAATGGTTTAGTGATAGCTACTATACCAAAAGGGGTATCGGAAAAAGAGGTGTTAGATTTTATGTTTCATAAACAAAGTTGGATAGTGGCTATGGTTAAAAAGCATAAATTTAATTATAAAGATAATATCTTTACCTCAGAGCATTATTTAGCCAACAGAAGTAAGGCAGAAAAGTTGATAAAACTTAAGGTTAAAGAATTTAATAAATTTTACAATTTTAATTACAATCAAGTTTTCATTAGAAATCAAAAAACATGTTGGGGTAGTTGTACTTCTAAAAGGAATTTAAATTTTAATTATAAGTTAATGTTTTTACCCACTTATTTACTTGATTATATTGTTGTTCATGAACTCTGTCATTTGAAAGAAATGAACCATTCTGCTAAATTTTGGTCTTTGGTGGAAAGACAAATTGCAGATTATAAAATAAAACGTCGAGAGTTAAGATTATATGAAAAAAAGTTAATGTAATTGCAGAAGATTTAAATTTTGTTAATATAGGTTTTATGATGTCGTCAGATTATATTGTTATATTATTTTATAAATTTGTTTCTATTGCCGATCCGGATAAACTTAAAAAAGAGCAATTAGAGCTAGCTAAAAGGTTAAATTTAACCGGTCGGGTTATTATTGCCACTGAAGGTATAAATGCCACTTTGGAAGGAACAATCAAAGACATAGCAGAATATAAAAAAGAATTAGCTAAAGACCAAAGATTTAGCGATATTGTTTTTAAAGAAAGTCTGGGTAATGGAGGAGCTTTTCCTAAACTTAAAATTAAAACAAGGCCGGAAATAGTGACTTTAGGTGCTGGTAATTTTGATGTTAAAAAAGAAACGGCTCCAGAGGTGACAGCTGACCAGTTAGAAAAAATGTATGCCGAGAATGAAGACTTTGTTGTTCTTGATTTAAGAAATGATTATGAGGTGGCCACTGGTTATTTTAAAAATACTATTAATCCTAAGCTTAATAATTTTAGAGATTTAAATCAAAAAATAGAAACTATTAAGGATTTAAAAAATAAAAAAGTGGTGGCTGTTTGTACGGGCGGTATTAGATGTGAAAAAGCCACCTGCTTGCTTAAGCGTCAAGGTTTTTCCAATATTTATCAATTGAAAGATGGTATTCACACTTATATGGAAAAATACCCCGCTTGTAATTTTAAGGGAACTTTATTTGTGTTTGATAATAGAATGGTGACTTCGGTGGTGGAAGCTCCACAGAGGGAGGTAGTAGGGGCGTGTGTATTTTGTCGATCGACAACTGAAAAATACGCTAATGATGATAGTGTCGCTCCTTCTAAAAAAATATTATGTTGTGATGAGTGTTTTAAAATACATAAAGACAAGTTAAGGGAGCCAGTGGCCTTAAAAAATTAAAGCGACAACTGAAAAATCCATCTTTTAAGATGGATTTTTCAGTTGTAACTTACCCACATAAGTTACTTTTCCATCATGGTAAATGATGGAAACAAAAAGACGCCTAAGGGCGTTTTTATTTCAATAAAGACCTATCACTTAGAAAAGTAGTTTTACCCACACACTTTGGGTTTAACGTGGAAAAAATATACCTTTGTAAGCTTTCCACTACCAATTATATAGATATTATATTTGTTTTGCAACTAGGTTAAAGGAGTTAATGATCAAGGTTAAAATTTAATGGTTTGTAAAAATTCGGTTAAAAGAGAACCTGTTAATTCTTTTATTTCTCCTGATTTTAGGCCTAATTTATTTAGGGTTAAATTATTAATTCGTAGTCTTTGTAAATCTATAACTTGAAGCCCAACTTTAGCGCACATACGTCTGATTTGGTGTTTTTTACCTTCGGTTAATACAATATGAAATTCTTTATCAGCAGTTTTGACCACTGTTGATTTTTTTGTTTTGTAGCCTTCAATAGTAGGGCCTTTGGCTAACAATTTTATCTGTTCTAAAGTAAGGGCTTTATCGACAGTGACTAAATATTCTTTTTCATGATTGTATTTAGGGTTTAACAATTTATCACCTAAACGGCCATCGTTGGTTAAAATAAGTAAACCACTAGACATTTTGTCTAGTCGTCCAACAGGAAATATTTTAAGAGGAAGCTTAATTAAAGAAAAAATGTCTTTTTCTTTAGGAGTGGATCTAAGGGTGGCTATATTTTTAGGTTTATTAAAAACAAAATATCTATAATTTGTATTTTGGTTTAAATTTAAGATTTTAATTTTGTCAGTGCCATTTACTTGCTCACCTAAAACTGCTAAGCGATCGTTAACGTAGACTTGTCTTTTAGAAATTAAAAGGTCAGCTTGTTTACGGGTGAGGGGAAAGTTTTCTGAAATAAATTTGTTAATACGAGTCATTTTTAAAGTTCGTCTATCTTGCTGGCCATAATAAAATCATTTAAAGATAGTCCTTGTATATTGTGGGTCGATAAAGTAACGGTTACTTTTTTATAATCATGAACACATAAATCAGGGTGATGATTTTCTTTTTCAGCTAAAGCCACTATTTTATTGATAAAAACGATAGCCGTTTTAAAATCTTGGAAGTTGAAAGTTTTAAATATTTTTTTATTGTCCGTTTGCCAATCAGTAATTTTTGTTAATAAAGAAGCCACTTTAGCTTGGTCTAAGGGTGGGGTGCCATTTTCATAGGCGGTGCAAGTTTTAGTAGTTAAATTATTCATACCCATAATTATACCACAAATGTTCGTTAGATACTAATTTTGACTTTAAACTAGAATTATTTCAAAAACGCTTGTTCTTGGGGGTAATAACTTTTATAATGGGGTGATAATATTTTAATCTATTAATTTTCCATGACCCAATCCTTTAATTCTTTGTTTTCAACTAGTTTCCTCGATCAGAAAAAAACCATTGGTGAGCTGTTGAAAGAATCACGCGAGAGAGCAGATTTTTATATTTTATTGTCTTTTTCTACCTTTATTTCTACTTTGGGTCTACTTACAGACAGTATAGAAGTTATTATTGGGGGGATGTTAATTGCACCGATGTTGTTTCCTATTCTAAGTGTTTCTATGGGTATAGTTACAGCCTCGTCTTTGGCTTTAGTGAGGGCTTTAACTATTTTAATGCGATCAGTTATAGTGGTTTTTTTGATCGCTACTTTTACCACTTTTTTGATGGGTGACGGTACTTTGGGCCGAGAAATAATGGTTAGAACGGACCCAAATTTATTTCATTTTTTAATCGCCTTAGTGTCCGGCTTAGCCGTAGCTTATGCTTGGGTTAAACAAAACTTGTCAGCTACTTTGCCTGGTATTGCCTTAGCTGTTTCTTTGGTACCGCCATTAGCGACAGTTGGAGTGGGGGTAGCTTTTCTAGATCGGGGAGTGATAGCTGGGTCAATGTCGGTTTTCTTAGTTAACTGTTTAGCCACTATCTTAGGTTCTTTGGTTATTTTTTCTTTATTTGGTTTTTCTAGATTACAAAGAGAAGAAGAAGAAAAAATAGTGGAAGAGGTGTTAGAGGGCAGAATTCAAGCTAAGGCGGTAGAAGAGGCTAGTGAAGTTATAGAAAAACAGAGCCCGGTGGAAGCTCTGAATAATCTACCTGAAAATAAAACTAATAATTAGTTTTATTGGGTTAATATTTCTTCAACTACCTCTTTAACCAAATTGCCATCGGCGGTAGCTCCAGCTTCTTTCATAACAGCGCCAATTAAAAGACCCATTTTAGATTTGTCTGCAATATTTAATTCAGTTTTCTTTTTTAAGGCAATATTTTTAATATCATCTCTATTCATAGGTTCAGGTAAGTAGGTTGCTATAACTGCTAGTTCTTTGTTTTCGTTTTCTGCTAAGTCTGCTCGACCGCCAGTGGCAAATTGTTCAGCTGCATCTTTTCTTTGATTAGAGGCTCTTTTTAAAACAGCTAAAGCTTCTTCGTCGGTTAATTTGTCGTCTGGTTTTTTACCTAAAGTAACTGCTTCATTGGTAAAAGCAGCTAGAAGGCCTCTGATGACACTTAACTTAATCGCATCCCTTTCTTTCATGGCAACTTTCATGTCATTTTTTATTTGATCGTGAATCATGTTTAGTATGGAAATTAAATCATTAAATATTACCTATTTTAGCAAAGTTTTTGTTAATTCTCAATAAAAAAACCCGATGGGCAAAATGTTGTCCATCGGGCCGAAATTCAAACTTCAAAATTTATCGATGTGGCCAATTTTATCGGCCGGGGTCCCTTTTTTTGGAGGGAGTATGTTGCTAATAAATACGTATAGCCAATCGAAGACTAGACTGAAGATTGTATTAGCAACGTTTTTGATGCGAGCTGCACTTTTCTTTTTCATAAGTAACCGCGCCTCCTTTCTGGATATAGTTTATCACAGATGGGAAAGGGGTAGCAATGGTGATATAATAACCGTTAATTATGATGGGAGATGAACAATTTAAAAAGTTATATCAAGGACTAAATGCAGAACAAAAAGAAGCTGTTGATACTATTGAAGGTGTTGTAATGGTGATGGCCGGTCCCGGTACTGGTAAAACTCAAATTTTAACTTTAAGAATAGCAAATATTTTGCGTCAAACAGATACGGCGCCAGAACAAATACTAGCTTTGACATTTACTAAGTCTGGTGTTTATGCCATGAGACAGCGTCTGGTAGCTATTATGGGTAGCCGTGGTTATAAGGTAAATATTCATACTTTTCATAGTTTCTGTCATGAGTTAATAAATTTTTATCCTGAGGAATTTCCACGGCTAATAGGTAGTCGACCAGCCACTCGGGTAGAACAAATAGATTTGTTAACTGAAGCTATAAATGTGGCTGGAGGAACAGTGTTAAAAAGTTTTGGTGACCCTTTATTTTATTTAAAACCTATTTTAGCCGAAATAGAATATTTAAAAAGAGAAAATATTAGTCCAGATAAATTACAATCTTTAGTTCTTGTTCAAGATAAAGATTTTGAGGCTACACCTGACTTGTGTCACGATAAGGGGGTGCATAAAGGTAAAATGAAGTCTAAATATCAGACAGCTAAAAGAAAAATAGAGCGTAATAAAGTTTTGGTAGATGTTTATCGATTGTATGAAGATTTATTAAAACAAAATCAGTTATATGATTTTGGGGACATGATTATGGAAGTTATAAAAAGTTTAGAGACTAACAATGATTTTTTATTGCAAATAGAAGAAGAGTATCAATATATTTTAGCCGATGAACATCAAGATGCTAATGGCGCTCAAAATAGGTTATTAGAATTGTTGTCTAGTTTTCATGATGACCCTAATTTGTTTATAGTCGGGGATGAAAAGCAAGCTATTTATCAATTTCAGGGGGCTTCTTTAGATAATTTTAATTATTTTAAAAAACTTTATCCTCAAGCTAAAACTATAGGTTTAGTAAATAATTATCGATCGGTTAAGTCGGTTTTAGATTCAGCTCAT
>JBFIHK010000021.1:0-7251 GCA_041601795.1 Minisyncoccia bacterium | reverse complement strand
CGGTCTTTGAAGGTTCTTTTTGGGGCTAAAATCAACTTCATTTTTTAAGCCAAGTATGCTATTATAGAGTAACAAATTTAATATTATTGGTTTTTAATTAATGCCTAAAAAAACTTTAAATACTGACAGAAAGTATGGTGCAGATGACATTGTCGTCCTAGAAGGGTTGGAACCGGTACGGAAAAGACCCGGTATGTATATTGGTTCTACAGGTCCCGAAGGCCTACATCATTTAGTGATGGAGATTTTTGATAATTCTCGTGATGAGGCTATGAATGGTTATGCTGATGAAATAGAAATTGCCATCTTGCCAGGTGATGTGGTGCGAGTGGTTGATAATGGAACTGGTATTCCAGTTGATAAACACAAAAAAACCAAAGTCTCTACTTTAGAGACAGTAATGACTGTGCTTCATGCTGGAGGTAAGTTTGAAGGTAAAAATTATAAAATTTCTGGAGGTTTGCACGGAGTGGGTGCTTCAGTGGTTAATGCTTTATCTGAGTGGCTACTGGCAGAGGTTCATCGTGATGGTGGTAAGTATGAACAGAGATATGAAAAAGGCCAAAAGAAACAGGATGTTAAAAAAGTTGGTAAGTCAGATAAGCATGGTACCATTATTACCTGGAAAGCAGACGGCACTATTTTTTCTGAAACTGTTTATGATTGGCTAAAAATAGTCGGTCATATTAGAAGTCAGGCCTATTTGGTTAAGGGTGTTAGAATGCGAGTTATAGATGCCAGGGAATATAAAGGAGAAATAAATACAAAAGATGTATTTTATATTAAAGACTTGGAACTTGAAGTGCCCACTCAAACTTTTTATTTTGAAGGGGGATTACTGTCTTTAATTAAATTTTATAATCAAAAAGAAAAAATTGTTCATAAAAATATTTTTTATGTCGATAAGTCTTCTTCAGAGGACATAGAAGTAGAAATAGCTTTGCAATATGTAGATGATTTAGACGCTAAAGAAATTACCTATACCAATAATACTAGAACTCCAGAAGGGGGAACTCACTTAACTGGCTTTCGAACTGCTTTAACTAGAACTATCAACGACTATGGTCGGAAAAATAATTTAATTAAAGAAAAAGAAGAAAATTTAACCGGTGATGATGTGCGTGAAGGCTTGGTGGCAGTGGTGTCGGTTAAATTGCGCGACCCTCAATTTGAGGGCCAAACTAAAGCTAAGTTGGGTAACGTAGAAGCCAGAGGAGCTGTCGAGTCTGTTTTTAGTGAAGCTTTTGCTTTATTTTTAGAAGAAAATCCCGATGATGCTAAAGCCATAGTTGGTAAATCGATGTTAGCTTTAAAGGCGCGAAAAGCGGCTAAAGCCGCTAAAGACTCTGTGCTTCGTAAAGGGGCTTTAGACGGGATGACTTTGCCGGGTAAATTGGCCGATTGTCAAACTCGAGACGCTTCAGAATCCGAACTATTTATTGTGGAGGGAGATTCAGCCGGTGGTACCGCTAAAACTGGTCGCGACCGGCGAACTCAAGCTATTTTGCCTTTGCGTGGTAAAATTTTAAACGTCGAAAAAGCAAGACTAGATAAAATGTTGGCCTCCAAAGAAGTTAAAGCGGTTGTTATTGCTTTAGGGGCTGCTATTGGAGATACTTTTAATTTAGAAAAATTAAGATATCACAAAATTATTTTAGCCTCTGATGCCGATGTGGATGGCGCTCACATCACTACTTTGATGCTTACTTTATTTTATCGTTACTATAAACCTTTAATAGATGCTGGCTATTTGTATATTGCGATGCCACCGTTGTATAAAATAAAAAAAGGTAAAGACTTATTTTATGCCTACACTGAAGAAGAAAAAGATAAAATGGTTAAAAGTTTAGGTGGTATGACTCAAGAAGCTCAAGTAGAGACAGAAGAGGCCGATGAAGAGGTGACTAAAGATACAGAAGAAGAAATAACCGCTAAAAGAACAACTAAAATTTCCCTACAACGTTATAAAGGGCTAGGAGAAATGAACGCCGAGGAATTATGGGAAACTACCATGAACCCAGAAACTAGAGTTTTAAAACGAGTAACGGCCGAGGACGCCGAAGAAGCAGACAAAGTTTTTGATGTTTTAATGGGTAGCGATGTGGAACCCCGCCGGCTTTTCATTCAAACTCACGCCAAAATGGCTAATATTGACGCTTAAATACCACTATTGACTTATAACTTATTTAAGTTATAATATCGTAAGATAAGTCTTGTTTTGATAATTAAATTTAACTTAAACCTGAGAAGGAGTGAGTCGAGTGATGAAGAAACTCTGTGTTTGCGTGTTTATGTTGAGCGTTCTTTTAGTGGGGGTGTTTCTGCTTAATGAGGATAAAAGCAAATCACCAAAACTACTCCCCCTAAACTCTGGTACTGGTGAGTATAAATATACTGTTGAAGACCAGGGGGGAGCGCAATTTTCGGTTTCGGGTGGTGGGGAATTTCCCGTGACCGTTGTTGTTCAGTCGCCAGATGCCTCGCGTGTCGAATTTACCCTAGAGGCCGACAAGGTGGCGGTGAAAAGGTAAGAAGGCAAAGTATTATCGCTCAGGAAGCATTTATGTTTCCTGAGCGATTTTTTTATTTTAATTCTAATTGTAATTTTTGAATTAAATTTTCTAGAATTAGTATTTCTTTTGTGTCTTTATCTCGACTCTCTAGAGTTAAGTTACCAGAGTCTTTTTCTTTGTCGCCAATCACTATTTTATAAGGAATTCTTTCACTACTTGTTTTATGGAGACGTTTACCTAAAGAGTCACCAGCGGGGAATAATTTAACCCGGAAATTTTCAGCTTTTAATTTAGTCAAAACTTCAGTGGCATAATCTTCATGACTGTCTGAAACTGGCAAAATAGCTACTTGAACTGGAGATAGCCATAAGGGGAAATTACCATTAAAGTGTTCCAGCATAATAGCCATAAAACGCTCTAGGGAGCCGGCTATGGCCCGGTGAATCATCACTGGGGTTACTTTGCTACCATCAGCTGCTGTGTACTCTAAATTGAAGCGTTCAGGCATGACAAAGTCTATTTGAGCGGTAGCTAGTTGGCGTTCCCGGCCCAGTGAATCTTTAAACATAAAATCAAGCTTGGGGCCATAAAAAGCAGCTTCACCTTCTACTTTTTTGTAATTTAAGCCCTCTTCTTTCGCTACATTTTCTAGCATAGTTTCGGCTAAGACCCAGTTTTTTTCTTGGCCTAAATATTGGTCTAGGTTTTTTGAATCTCGAATAGATAAAGAAACCCAATACTCGCCCTCGGTGAACATATCAAGTAGGCTGTAGAACTCTTTAATCACTTGGACAATATTTCTGACTTCTGTTTCGACTTGATCCATAGTACAGAAAACATGTCCGTCGTCTTGAGTAATACTACGAACGCGGGCTAAACCTAAAAGCTCGCCTGCTTGTTCATCTCTATACACCATAGTGGTTTCGGCGTAGCGGAGGGGTAGGTCTCTATAACTTCTCATATCGGAGGCATAAATTTGAGTATGGTGAGGACAGTTCATCGGCTTCATGACAAATTGAGCATCTGACATGCCCTTTATATGAAACAAGTCATCTTTATATTTTTCCCAATGACCAGAAGTTTCGTATAAATCTTTTTTGGTGATGTGGGGGATAGTGACTTGTTCATAGCCAAAACGAGTTTGAATTGTGTTTATTTTTTCCATAATTAAATTACGAACTAAAGTACCCTTGGGGGTAAATAAGGGTAAGCCTGCCCCTACTAGCTCAGAGAAAGTAAATAGACCCAAGTCTTTGCCTAGTTTGCGATGGTCTCTGTCTTTAGCTTCTTCTCTTTGGGCAACATAAGTGTTTAGTTCATCTTTAGTATTAAAAGCTAGGCCATAAATACGAGTGAGCATTTTATTGTTTTCGTCGCCTCGCCAATAAGCACCAGCTAAGCGGTCTAACTTAAATGAAGCAGGGTCAATGTCTAGGCTCGGATTTTTGGCATGCCCACCTCGGCAAAGGTCGGTAAAATTACCGACGGTATAAAGGGTAATTTTTTCCTGTCGATTTTCTATTTCATTTATAAGGTCTTGTTTATATTCATTGTCTGTGTATTTATCTTTAGCTTCTTCGGCTGAGGTTTCTTGGCTTAAGAATTCTTGCCAAGAAGGCAAGAGTTCGCGCATTTTGGCTTCTATTTTGGGTAAATCGGCTTCAGATAAAGGAGAGGAGAATTCAAAGTCATAGTAAAAACCGTTATCTATAGCTGGTCCAATAGTGTTTTTAGTGTCGGGGTAGAGTTCTAAAACAGCCGCAGCTAAAAGGTGGGCTAGGGTGTGGCGCTTGTGTTCTAAATTTTGATTAGTCATTTAAATATGATAACAGAATTTTTATTTTTATAAAGATGTCTTTAAATTAAATATTAGACCAAGCAGAGTGTGGTTAAAGTAAGAAGTAATAATTTAATGAGTTTGATATGATAGTTATATTATAAGAAGGTTAATATAAAATATATATGACTACTTCTTTTGTGTTTTTAATTCTCATCGCTGGTCTTTTTGGGGGTACTATGCGAGGTTTGGTGGGTTATTTTAAATATCATTATTCTTATCGGCAGGTAGATTTTAATTGGAAGTTCTTTTTAGGTGGAGTATCACTGTCGGCTGGAGTGGGCTTACTATCTGCTTGGGTGACGTCTGACTTAGGGATTACTTTTTTGGGTTTACCTGAAATCACGCCAGCTATTGCTTTTGTTGTTGGCTATGCCGGGGGAGATTTTATAGAAAATTTGTTTAAAATTATTACCGGTAAAACTTCTATTTATTTACCAAAAGGTAAGTAGGGTTTTTTACTCCAACAGCTTGACGGCGTCGACTAATAAACTGACCTCACCGTTCCTGTAGTTAATTTTACCTTTAACAGCCACACAGACATCAGGTAGGGCGATGTCTTTATATTTTTGATAAGTTTCTGGAAAAAAGACCGTTTCTAATTTGTCTGACAAATCAGCTAGGCGAACAAAAGCCATTTGATCACCTTTTTTAGTGGTAATAGTTTTTATTTCTTCGACAATACCACCTACGGTGGTGTTGGTACCACTCGGTAAGGTTTTGTTGTAATTAATAGTATTTTCTTTTTTGTTAAATTTAACGGCAAATTCTTCTAAGGGATGGCCGGAAATATAAAGGCCGAGAAGTTCTTTTTCCCAAGCCAAGACTTCTTTTTTAAGAGCAGGTGAGGCTTCTTTTAAGCGAAAAGTGGGAATAGATGTTTGGTCGGTCATTAAACCAAACAGTGAATCTTGACCACCTCCTTTTAAACTTTCACGGGCAAATTCTAGGGCTTGATCAAGATTAGAAAGAAGGGCCCCTCGCTCTTCACCTAAACTATCAAAAGCACCGGCTTTAATTAAGGCTTCTAGCGATTTTTTGTTTAAATTTTTATGATTAATGCGTTCTAAAAAATTGGTGTAAGACAAAAATTGGCCACCTGATTTTCTTTCAGCCACAATACTTTCTGCAATATCGGTGCCAAAGTTTTTGATGGTGTAAAGACCAAAACGAATAACTTTTTCGTCTTTATTTTGAGGGTGGTTGGCGATAGTAAAGTTACCAAAACTAGCGTTGATATCTGGAGGTAAAATAGAAATGCCCATTCTCGTTGCCTCGCCCACATAAACACCTATTTGTTCAACGTCGCCACTTTCAGCGGTTAAACAAGCACACATGTACGCTACCGGAAAATTGGCTTTCATATAAGCTGTTTCGTAAGCCACTCGGCCATAAGAAGCTGAGTGAGCTTTGTTAAAAGCGTAAGCGGCGAAGGGTAAAATTCTTTGCCATAAATCCTCAGCTGTTTTTTTAGGAATTTTGTTTTTAACACAACCCGCTAAGAATTTTTTTTCTTGTTCGGCCATTAATTCGGGCACTTTTTTACCCATCGCTTTACGGAACTTATCGGCGTCTAGCCAAGTGTAGCCAGCTAGTTTGATAGCCGTCATCATCACGTCCTCTTGGTAAATAAGAAGGCCATAACTTCTTTCTAGATCTTCTTTTAAATCTGGGTGTGGGTAATCGACTAATTTAGGATTATGTTTTCGTTTAATATATTCAGGGATAAATTCCATTGGGCCAGGCCTATATAAGGCCACCATAGCGTTGATATCATCAATAGTGGTTGGCTTCAATTCTTTTAACCATCTTGTCATGCCGGCACCGTTTAATTGAAAAAGACCTTCGGTGTCACCCCGACCTAAAAGAGCAAAAGTTTTTTGATCGTCTAAGGGGATTTTTTCAATGTCTATATCAAAGCCATGAACTTTTTTTACTAAGTTGACCGCATCGGCCAAAATAGCTAAGTTTCGTAAGCCCAAGAAGTCGAATTTGGTTAAACCTACTCCGTCTTCACCGACAGAATACATATCATATTGAGTGATTAGGGACTTGCCTTTAGGGTCGTATTGAATAGGTACATATTCGTTTAAAGGTAGGGGGGCAATAACAACTCCAGCTGCATGAACAGAAATGTGTCTAGCTGAACCTTCTATTTTTTGAGCTAAATCTATAATTTTTTGAGTGTCAGTTTCGGTATCGTAGGCTGTTTTAAGTTCTGGTACCAGTGTCATCGCTTTGGCTATGGTCATGGGCATACCTTGAGCACCCATTGGGATCAATTTAGATAAGCGATCGCCGGTGCTATAAGGATAACCGAGAGCTCTGGCTACATCGCGCACCGAACCTCTAGCCATCATGGTGCCAAAGGTTCCTATTTGGGCCACTTTGTCGGCACCATATTTTTGACAAGCGTATTGAATAATCTCATCCCGTCTGTTGTCGGCAAAGTCCATATCAATATCGGGCGCCGAAGGACGTTCGGGGTTCAAAAACCGTTCAAAGGGTATTTGGTATTCTATCGGGTCAAGTTTAGTAATATCTAAAGAGTAAGTGGTCATGGAACCAGCTACCGACCCTCTAATGTTGTAGTAAATACCGTGTTCACGAGCGTAGCGAATAAGGTCACCTACCACTAGAAAATAGTTGGAATAACCCTTCATTTTAATAATATTTAATTCATAGTCTAAACGCTTCATGGCTTCGTCATTTGTAATTAAGCCTCGTTTTTCCATTCCTAATAAGCAAAGTCTTTTTAATTCGTCGTCGGCATTGGTTCCAGAAGGGAGATCAAAAATGGGAAAAATAAATTCACCTAAAGTTATTTCCACATTACAGCGCTCGGCGATTTTAACAGTATTGGCTACAGCTTCAGGAAAGTTTTTAAAAATTTCCTTAGCT
>JBFIHK010000020.1:0-7273 GCA_041601795.1 Minisyncoccia bacterium | reverse complement strand
CGATGGTACTGAGACACGGACCATACACCTACGGGTGGCCGCAGTCGAGAATCTTCCGCAATGGGCGAAAGCCTGACGGAGCGACGTCGCGTGATGGATGAAGCACTTAGGTGCGTAAACATCTTTTATGAGGGAAGAAACTATTTAAATAGTGTGACGGTACCTCATGAATAAGGGGTTGCTAAACTCGTGCCAGCAGCAGCGGTAATACGAGTACCCCAAGCGTTATCCGGAATTACTGGGCGTAAAGGGTGTGTAGGCGGTTATGTTAGTCTTTTGTTAAAGCCTCGGGCTTAACCTGAGAAATGCAGAAGAAACGGCATAACTATGAGAGTGTGAGAGGTTTGTGGAACTCATGGTGTAGGGGTGAAATCCGTTGATATCATGGGGAACGCCAAAAGCGAAGGCAGCAAACTGGCACATATCTGACGCTGAGACACGAAAGCGTGGGTAGCGAACGGGATTAGATACCCCGGTAGTCCACGCCCTAAACGATGTTCTCTCGCTTTTCGGAGTATCGACCCTCTGAGAGGCCAAGCTAACGCGTTAAGAGAACCGCCTGGGAAGTACGGCCGCAAGGCTAAAACTCAAAAGAATAGACGGGGACTTGCACAAGCGGTGGATCATGTGGTTTAATTCGATACTAAACGAAGAACCTCACCAAGATTTGAAACCCAAACGACGTATTTAGGAAACTTTATATTTCTTCACAAGAGACGGTTGGGCAGGTGATGCATGGCTGTCGTCAGTTCGTGGTTTGAATTGTTCCCTTAAGTGGGGTAACGAACGCAACCCTTATCGTCTGTTATACGTGTCAGGCGAGACTACCTATCTTTGATAGGAGGAAGCAAGGATGACGCCAAGTCAGCATGTCCCTTTGACATCTTGGGCTACACACATGATACAATGGTCACTACAACGGGTCGCGACGGGGTAACCCTGAGCCAATCCTAATAAAGGTGGCCCCAGTTCGGATTGAGGTCTGCAACTCGACCTCATGAAGTTGGAATCGCTAGTAATCGCGGGTCAGCTATACCGCGGTGAATACGTTCTCAAGTCTTGTACTCACTGCCCGTCAAGCCAAGGGAGCCGGGAATACCCAAAGTCTCACTTTTTGTGGGCCTAAGGTAAGTTCGGTAACAAGGGTTAAGTCGTAACAAGGCACGGCTAGCGGAAGCTGGTCGTGGAACTATTCCATTCGGACTGTCTTAGATCTCTTTTGAGATGTAAGATTTATCCGGTCGATCATCTTTTAAGATGGAGTTATAGCTCTCAACTCTAAATGTGAGCTGGTGACCTCTGCCACCTAAGCAGAGGTGAACGGGACACCGGAAAAGGTTACTGTTTTTAGCTTTTTGATAAATTGATCTATAAAGGGTTTAGACCCTTTGTCGCCTCCTTGGCTCGGAAATAAGAAAATATATTTTCTTATTTCCCTCGCTCTACGTCGGCAATAGAAATGTGAAGCAAAAAAACACCTCATTGGGGGTGTTTTTTTGTGAGCAAATCTTGCTTGACTTTTTGTTTAATTAGTGTATAATGTATTACAGATTTGATCATGGCTTATCCTTTAGATTGGCTATGTGTAGTTATATAGGTATTTAATAAAAAGGAGAGAGCAAAGTGGCTGTTATCCATTATCCTGTTTCCAATGGGAGAAAGAAAAAACAGAACCCCTTTAATTGGGGGGAAATGATGATGGTGGCGTTGATTACTCCGGTGACTTTGTGGCTCTTTTGTTTTTTGTGGGCCATGCTCATTCGGTTTCAGGATCCGGACACTTTCGTCCCATACTGGATCCTGGCCCCCTTGCATTTTATTGGTCTTGGGGGCTAGCCCAACCTTTTGTCTTCGTTGCCCGTCAGCTGTGTTTTAGCTGGCGGGTTTTTTATTTGGTGTCTACACTACCGGATTCTTGTTTTTTGGGGTATTTTTTGGTATAGTTTTCCGAGTTAGCCCGCCTTCGCTTATGATTAAGCTACGGCAGGGCGCTAAATTCTGTATTTACTCTCTGCCAGCTGGCGGATTCGCAAACAAAATTTGCGCGCGATTAGCTCAGATGGTATTTTAAAATAACAGCTAATATTGATGGATAATGTGCGCGATTAGCTCAGGTGGTTAGAGCGCGTCACTGATAATGACGAGGTCCCAGGTTCGAGTCCTGGATCGCGCACATTGTCTGACAGAGTAGCTGTTATTTTAAATAGAGCGGAGAATGCTTGCGAATCTCGCATTCTCCTAATAATGACGAGGTCCCAGGTTCGAGTCCTGGATCGTGCCCAAAATAAAAAAACATCTCGTTAGGTGTTTTTTTATTTTGGGTGCAATCAGCAAGCCAACTGCTTGGCTTGCGTCAGGACGAGAAAGACTTTTCGATGAGAGTGAGCCTTTGGGCGAACGAGACGAAAAGTACCAGCGAGTGTAACTCGAGAGTCTTGGACCGCGCACAGTAAAATGTGCTAAAATATTAAACATGAATTTTCATTATACAAAAAAAGGGACGTTGTATGGTCTTGGTTTAGGTTTTCTTGTAATTGTTTTGATTTTTTCTTTTTTTATATGTACTGGAATAACTGATTTTTGTGGGTCGGTATATGTATCATCTTTAATATTATGGTTTATAGATGTATTTTATGCCTCCATTTCTAGTTTTACTGCAGGTCTCTTTAGTGGTTCGTGTTCTGGATTTGATTGTTTCGGGTTCGGTTTTATAGGTATGTTTGTGTATCCATTTTTTATAGCTACAATAGGTGGAATTATAGGATTTTTTGTAGATTTATATTTTAAACACAAACGTAGTAACAATATAAATAAGGCCTAACTGCAAGTTAGGCCTTATTACAGATTAATTTCTGTTAATCCGAATGGTGTATACATTTGTTCAAATGTTTCTCCTTCGCCTATCCACTCTAACCCTTGATCATCAATAATAATAATGACAAGATCAAGTTCGTTAAAACAGATAACGTTTTTTAAGTCTGAAGGGGCGGCATGTAAATTTATTCTTTCGAACTCCAACTCGATTAGATTTTTTTGCAGTTCAGTGCCGTAATTTTTCATCCCACCTCCTTTTTTGTTGGGGTTAGACTATCTAGATCAAAGTGTAGTCATTTTTACTGTGTCGTCAAGTCTGGTAGTAGAACAAAGCACATTACCGGACGAGCTCGGTGGCTTTTAATCTTCTTTTTGTTACAATGGCTTTTATGGCGGATGTTGATTATATTTCATATTTTAAAGGTAAAAGAATAACCCTTATGGGGTTAGGATTGTTGGGGCGCGGTATTGGAGTGGCTCGTTTTTTAGCTGAAAATGGCGCTATTTTAACAGTGACAGATTTAAAATCGGAAGCAGAATTAGCCCCAGCTCTACTTGAGTTAAAAGATTTTCCTAATATTAAATATGTTTTAGGTGGGCATCAATTAGAGGATTTTCAAACAGCTGACCTTATTCTTCGGGCCCCTAATGTGCCTCTTAATTCTCTTTTTTTACAAGAAGCCCAAAAAAATAATATTCCAATAAAAATGGATGCTTCTCTTTTTTGTGAACTTTTACCCAGCGGAGTAAAAACTGTTGGCATTACCGGTACTCGCGGTAAAAGTACGGTGACGGCTTTAATATATGAAATTTTGAAAGCCGATGGCAAGAAAGTTTTTTTGGGAGGCAATATTAGAGGGGTAGCCACATTGCCTCTACTTAAAGAAATTACATCTAAGGCTATAGTGGTGCTTGAACTCGACTCATGGCAACTACAGGGTTTTGGTGACGACAAAATTAGCCCTAACATAGCCGTCTTTACTACTTTTTTTAATGATCATATGAATTATTACCAAGGTGATATGGATCGTTATTTGAAAGATAAAGCTAACATATTTTTACATCAAAGATCAGAGGATACTTTAATTTTAGGTAGGCAAGTGGAAAATTTAATTAAAGAAAAATTTGCTGGCCACATAAAGTCAAATATTGTAGTGGCAAACAGTGACCTTCCAGCTAGCTTTTCTCTTAAAATGGTGGGTGAGCATAATCGCTATAATGCTTCTTTGGCTTTAAGTGTAGCAAAAATGTTTGATATTTCTGATGATGTTTCGAAAAAAGTTATAACTAGTTTTTCGGGGGTGCCAGGACGGTTAGAAATTTTGGGCGAAAAAAAAGGCGTACTATTTATTAACGATAACAATGCCACTTCTCCAGAAGCTGTTATAGCTGGGGTAGGGGCCTTTCCTCATTATAAAGGTAAAATAGTTTTAATAGGTGGGGGAGCTGATAAAGAACTTGATTTTACTGAATACGGTCAGAAGGTACCAGACTTAATTAAAACTTTTATTTTATTTCCTGGATCTGGTACTGAAAAAATAAAACAAGTGCTACCTGTAGACAGTAAAGTAGTCGAGGTCAATTCGATGACAGAAGCTGTTAAAGAAGCTTTAACTTTAGTAAGTGTAGGTGATATGATTATGTTGTCTCCTGGAGCCGCTTCATTTGGAGTGTTTAATAATGAGTACGAAAGAAACGACCAGTTTGTAGAGCAGTTTAATAAGATATAAATATGACTAATAAAACTATTAAACCTTTAACTTTAGATACCTTGCTATCGGTGATAGAAAATAGTATCGGTACAACCATGTTTCAAACTATTTGGGCTGAAGTAGATGGACAGAAAAAAGATATTACAGAAAAAGGTAATTTATCTTGCGGTTTTTACGTCTCGAGTATTTTGGCTGTGTTCGGCCTCATAGACCGTCTTCATAGTACGGTTGATGGAACAGTTAAACAAATGGAGGAAGCTGGTTGGAAAAAAACTACCGAATTTAAACCGGGGGTAATTTTATTATGGGGTGTGCCAGAAAATAGCGACTTTACTCACAAGCATTTAGGTTTTTATATTGGGGGCGACGAAGCCGTGAGTAATGTGTGGCAAAAGAAAACTCCAGGCAAGCATCATTTGACTTTTGGAGTGGAGGGTAGTGATACCTATCGGCCTATTGTTGCTATGTACGCTCATTCTGATTTACTATAAATGACCACATCTTTACCTTTTTATTCTCAATATTTAGATATTAAAAATCCAAACTGGCGGGGAAAAGCTTGTGGTATTGCTAGCCTAGCTATGCTTTTGGGTGGCAAAGTATTTAACTTAGATGATTTGTATCAAAAAGGTTTAGATGAGGGTGCCTACTTACCTGGGGTAGGCTGGCGGCACGCTGGACTAGTTTCTTTGGCTAAAGATTTTGGTTTTAAAAATTCTTATAACTTAGATTTAGCTGGAGATGATATGGAAAGTGCCTTAATTAAATTAAAAACCGAGTTAAAAAATGGGCCTGTGATGGTGTCAGTTTTTTCATGTTATGAACATGGACATAAGGAAGGGCATTTAGTAGTTTTATTATCTTTAAATGATAAAGAGGCTAAGGTTTTAGACCCTAATGTTTTAGAAAAAGAGCAAGGGCTTCAATTGATACCAATGACAAAATTTATTTCAGGTTGGAAAAAACGACTAATTGTGGTCAGAATGTAAAATTTACTAAAAAATGCTTTAATAGATTTAATGAAAAAAATAGATTTAAATAGTATAAAAACCGTTCATTTTATTGGTTTAGGGGGTATTGGAGTATCGGCTATTGCTAGAATGTTTAATCTAGAAGGTAAAATAGTAAGTGGTTCCGATCAAAGCCCATCTGTAGTAACAGAGGAATTAAGTAAGTTAGGGGTTAAAGTTTTTATTGGTCATAATTCTAGTCAGGTGCCAGAAGGGGTAGACCTAGTGATTTATTCTATTGCCGTACCACCATCTAATCCAGAGTTTGCCAAGGCCGAAGAATTGGGAATAACTTTAATGTCTTATCCAGAGGTTTTGGGTTTAGTATCTCAAACTAAAAAAACGATTGCCGTAGCTGGAACTCATGGTAAAACTACCACTACAGCCATGTTGGCTAAAATTTTTGTTGAAACAGGTTCGGAGCCCACAGTAGTGGTGGGGAGTTTTCTTAAAGACTACAATTCAAATTTTATTGCCGGTCGTGGTGATTGGCTAATTGCTGAAGCCTGTGAATACAGGCGCAGTTTTTTAAATTTATCACCTTATATTTTAGTGATTACTAACATAGAAGCCGACCACTTGGATTATTATAAAGATTTAATCGATATTCAAAATGCTTTTAGTGAATTGGTTCAAAAAGTACCAGCCGATGGTTTTATTATCTGTGATCCAAATGATGAAAAAGTTAAACCAGTTTTAGCTGAAGCGACCGCTCAAATAATAGATTACACAAAAATTTCTCGAGTCGATTTAGATTTAAAATTTCCGGGAGAGCACATAATTTATGATGCTCAAATGGCTTTAGCGGCTTCTACTGTAGCTGGTTTAGATAATGGTCAAGCGGTGGTTGCTCTTAACGCGTTTTCTGGCACTTGGCGGAGGTTTGAGTATAAAGGTTTAACTTTTAAGCAGACAGAAGTGTATGACGACTATGCCCATCATCCAGATGAAGTAAAAGTGACTTTAAAGGCGATGCGGGAAAAATATCCGCAGAAAAAAATTATCGCTGTTTTTCAGCCTCATTTATATTCTCGGACTAAAGTCTTATTAACTTCTTTTGCCGACAGTCTATCTTTAGCTTCTAAGGTGGTGTTACTGCCAATTTATGCCGCTAGGGAAAAGGACGACGGATTAGTGTCTAGTCAAGAACTAGAAGTTTTATTGCAGAAAGAAGGGGTAGAAGTTTCTTTAGCGGCTGATTTTACTCAAGCTGAAAAAATTATTATAGAGAAAATAGATGACGATAGCGTGGTTTTGGTGATGGGAGCTGGTGATGTTACTAATTTAGCCTCTAAATTGGTTAAAGAGGCTTAGTTTTAGGTCAGAGGAGTTTTTAAGTAAGTTTGGTTTTTTAGTTATTTTTTAGTATAATTTTAAGATGAAAAATTCAATTTGGAGAAATAGGGCAAATACAATTTTAGGTTTAATGGTGGCTACTTTACCTTTTGTGGAAGGCTTTCCAGGGTGGTTAGAAAATATTATTTTTTTAAGCTTAGGTTTACTGATTACTTTATTTGCTATTACAGGCATTAAAGATAAAAAAGATAATACTAATGTAAGTAGTGAAATTAAAACTACTTTTATGGATGAAGTGGTCACTGAAGATAAAAGTGAAGATTATACTAGTCCACCAGTATATACAGAAAACAAGTCATAAGACGATGACAATATTAATAGGTAAAATTAATTTTTAACAAATTTAAATGAACCCACCAGTGCACTATAAAATTTTAATTG
>JBFIHK010000019.1:0-8489 GCA_041601795.1 Minisyncoccia bacterium | reverse complement strand
ATATTCTAAAGAGGACTATTTTTATAGGAAGAAAAAGGGCTAAACTTTATATTATGAATCAAATAAAATCTAATTTTACTGACGATAAGTTTTCTCGGGGGATAGAAAAAATTTACCCATCTAGGGAGTCTTTGAATGATTTTTTACAAGCTGGACATAAATTAGACATTTATTTTGGTATAGATCCAACAGGACCAGTTTTACATATAGGTCATGGTAGTGTGTTTTTAAAATTAAAAGAATTACAAGATGAGGGTCATAATATTATTATTTTATTTGGTGATTTTACAGCTACTATTGGTGACCCCACGGGTAAATTAGCTCCAAGAGTTAAATTATCTGAAGACAAAATTAAAGACAATTATAAAAATTATAAAAATCAAATAGGTAAAATTTTAGATTTAGATAAAGTAACTTTTAAATTTAATAGCCAGTGGTTGTCTAAAATGACTTTAACTGAGGTTATAGATTTAGCTTCAGAATTTACTATTGCTCAAGTTTTGGAAAGAGACATGTTTCAAGAAAGAATAAAAAAAGGGGAACCAATTTTTATTCATGAATTTTTATATCCTTTAATGCAGGGATATGATTCGGTGGAGATGGCAGTTAATGCTGAAATAGGGGCCAATGATCAAACTTTTAATATGTTGTTTGGACGCACGATGCTAAAAAGGAAAAATAAAGAAAAATTTGTTATTGCTACTAAACTATTAACAGATGGCACTGGTAAAAAAATGGGTAAAACAGAGGGTAATATGGTGACTTTAGAAGATTCTCCTTTTGATATGTACGGCAAGGTTATGAGTTGGTCTGATGATATGATGCCTCTTGGGTTTGAAATTTGTACTAGAATTTCAGCTGTAACAGTTAAAAATATTTTAGCTGGTGATCCAAAAGATGCCAAAATGATTTTAGCTAAAGAAATAGTATCTATTTTTATTAATCCAGAACAGGCCGAAGAAGCTGAACAAGATTTTATTAAAAAATTTAGTCATAAAGAAATACCTGACAAAGTGGAAGAAATTAAAGTTAAACAAGGAGATTTATTAAAAAATATTTTAGTGGATCATAAAATAATATCTTCTAAATTAGAATTTAAACGTTTAATTGAAGGTGGAGCTATTTCTAATATAGAAACTAAAACAAAAATAGCTGATTTAAATCAAAAAGTAGAAGACAATATCTTGCTTAAAATTGGTAAAAAAAGTTTTATTAGATTAGTGGTATAAAATAAGCTAAATAAAAAACGGTTAGATAATTTGTCTAACCGTTTTTATTATTAATTAATAGTCGTCCTCGTCGTCAAATTTGTCAGGAATATCTGGCTCGTAATCATCTTCATCTTCGCCAATATTAGCACTAACAGTTTCTTCTGAGTCGTCTAATAAGACATCGTCATCTATAGTTAAATCATCGTCAAAATCAATTTCACTTTCAAAAATTTCATCTTGTAAATCTTCTGGCATAAAATAAATTTATTTTTTTTATTAATTATTTAAAAAGCTGTTTTCTAATTTGAATTTTCAACTACAAATTTAGATTAAAACTAAATTATTGGCAGTTTTTGCTATGATAATTCTCTTGTTTTATATAGTCAAGTTTTAAAGAGGGGATTTTTTACCAATACCAGCTAAAGCAATAACAATAGCGTCAAATTCATCATCAAGTTTCACTTGGTCGGGGATATCTATCAACATTTGAGCCATTTTTGTAATCTGGTCTTTTGAAGCATTGCCGTAACCAGTGATGGCTAGTTTTATTTCAAGAGGAGTCATTTCTATCACATCAATACCGGCTTTTACACTTAAAAAACATAACATACCCTTAACTTCAGCTACTTTCATAGCTGTTTTTTTATTATTGGCTATAAAAATACTTTCAATATTAACCAAGTCTATTTTATAAGTAGCTAAAATTTGTTCAAATTTTAAACCCAATTCCTTGAGTCTTAAATTAAAAGTATCAGTTTTTTTACTAGTTAAACAACTAGAATATAAAAGAGTTTCTTTGGTTTTAGGTTTTTTTTCTATAATAGCTAAACCTAGCCTGTCATAACCTGGGTCTATTCCTAAAATAATCATTGAGAAAAATAAAAATATTAAAGAGAATTTTCAGAGTCTATATTAGTATAAATACTTTTTATATCATCGTGTTCTTCTAAAGCTTCTATAACGTTTTCTAAAGACTCCTTGTCTGATTTAGTCACTGGTATAACGGCGGTTGGGACATAATCTCCCTCCATTTTATTAAAAGCCCAGAGGGCAGTATTTTGGGTTCCAAGGTTTATATTATGTTTAGATAAAATATGTTTAATTTCTGGAGTGGTTCTATTTTTATTATCTGTAATACCTTCTATAATCATTGCTACCCCTCCTGGACCATAAGCTTCGTAAATTACTTCTTCTAAATTACCACCTGTACCAGAATTACCTTTTTCAACAGCTCTAGCTATATTGTCAGCGGGCATATTTACCGCTTTGGCTCTATCTATAACAGCTCTTAAGCTAGGAGAGTTTATATCGCCACCTGTTTTTTTTGATTCCATAGTGATAGCTTTAGCATGCATGGAAAAAATTTTACTTTTTTTAGCATCTTCTGAAGCTTTTTTATGTTTAATTTTTGACCATTTATTGTGACCTGACATAATATTTTACTTATTTTGTTCTGGTAATATATCTAAATGTTTGTATCCTTCGGGGGTTAATTGTCTACCCCGTGGAGTTCTTTCTATTAAACCACATTGAATTAAATATGGCTCATAAACATCTTCAATAGTAGCTTCTTCTTCCATAAGTGAAGTGGCTAAGGTATTTAAGCCTACTGGGCCACCAGAAAACTTTTTCGCTAAAGTGATTAAAACATCTCTGTCGGCCACAGATAAACCTAAATTATCAATACCAAACATAGTCAAAGCTTCTTCAACTGTTTTTTTAGTTAGAGGTAAATTCTTAACTTCGGCGTAGTCCCTGGATCTTTTTAATAATTGGTTGGCAATTCTAGGAGTATAACGACTTCTTTTGGCTATTTCTTCTATAGCCCCCCCGTCTATTTTTGTAGTTAAAATTTTAGCTGAACGTTCTATGATTTGAGCGATATCATTTTCAGTATAAAATTCTAATTTATGAGTACCACCAGAAAAACGACTCCGCAGAGGGGAGGATAACAAGGCCACCCTAGTAGTAGCAGCAATTAAGGTAAAAGGCGGCAATTCTAATTGAATTACTCTAGCTCCTGGGCCTTTGCCAATAATAATATTTAAGCTACCTTGTTCCATAGCTGGATACAAAACCTCCTCAATCATTTTGTTTAAGCGGTGAATTTCATCAATAAATAAAATATCACCAGACTCGAGATTGGTTAAAATAGAGGCTAAGTCGCTTACTTTTTCTATAGCAGGACCAGAGGTTGATTTGATTTGTGTTTTTAATTCTTTAGCTATTAAATAAGCCAAAGTAGTTTTTCCTAAGCCAGGGGGACCGTAAAAAAGTAAATGTTCTGGGGGGTGATTTCTTAAACTGGCAGCATTTAACAAAATCTTAACATTGTTTTTAATTGTTTCTTGACCAATATACTCAGCCCAGTTGTCTGGCCTTAAGGACTTGTCTAAAAACGCATCATTCTTTATAATGGCACCTTTAGTGCTTTTAGGAGTTTCGCTTGACATATTTTATATATTGTGATAGTATTCCAAGTTCATAAGGATATAATATTTTGACAATTAATTGAGAACATAAACCTCTAAGCAATTTACGTCTCTTGACGTAACGGGTTTGTTCGAGAGGACGTTTTGGTGGCACATCTTGTAATGTGTATGTCTGAAACCATCCTCAACAACTTACCTAACTTTATTTGCACAAATTAAGAGATTGCTTAGAGGTTTATAGGCTCAATTTTGTTTAATGAAAAGACTTTAATTTTTTTAAGTCTTTTTTTTATTTTTAAAAGTGCTGATTTATATTATTTCTTCATTCAAATCGACTACTCGAGCCAACTCTTTAAAAGAAGTAATACCGTCTATTATTTTTAATATTCCATCTTGTCTCATATCTAGTATTCCTTGGGGGATAGCTGCTATTTTTATATCTTTTTCGTTCGGGTTTTCAACTGTAATCGCGGAAATGTTTTTGTCCATATAAATAGCTTCAAAAACTCCTAATCGACCAGCAAAGCCAGTATTGTTGCATTTAGGACAACCAACTGGTTCGTAAATATGATTTATTTCTGGACTAGTAAAATCTGGTTGTTTTTTCTTAATACTAGCTAAAACTTTAGTGATGATATCTTTTTCGGTATCTGTTATTGCTACTTCTTTTTTACAGTCTACACATAATTTACGAATTAATCTTTGAGCAATAGATAGAGTTAAAGCCGAACTAATAATTTTAGCGTTAACTCCTAAGTCTATTAGACGGGGAATCGTGCCAGCTGAATTATTAGTGTGAAGAGTTGAAAACACTAAGTGGCCAGTCAAAGCTGAATTAATAGCTATTTTAGCTGTTTCAGAATCTCTAATTTCACCAACCATAATAATGTCAGGGTCTTGACGAAGGGCACTTCTAAGGCCAGACAAGAAAGTGTAGCCTTTTTGTCTATTAACCTGAGTTTGACTGATTCCTTTTAGGTGATACTCAATTGGGTCTTCAATCGTAATAATTTTATTTTCGGTTGATTTTACTCGACCTAAAAAAGAATACAAAGTGGTGGTTTTACCAGAACCTGTTGGTCCGGTTAGTAAGATTAAGCCATTTGGCTTATGAATTTCGCGATCAAATATTTCTAGCAGTTTGTCGGGGATACCTAATTTATCGAAACTCACTTTAATATTGTCGGGATTAAGAACCCTCATTACAATTGATTCACCGTAGGCCCCGGGGATAATAGAAGTTCTAATTTCTATTTCTTTGTCAGTACCAACTTTTATTGACAGTCGACCATCTTGAGCAGTTTGTTTAATGTTTAATTTTAATCCAGAGACTAATTTTATTCGAGATAAAATAGGTTTATATATTTTGGTGTCAAAATTAGTGATATCTTGTAAAACACCGTCTATTCGATAGCGTAGTCTAACTTCTTCTTCCTCTGGTTCAATGTGAATATCAGAGGCTTTAATTGCAAGAGCACCTGATAAAACAATTTCTAAGATTGAAGAAATACCACCTTGTTTGACAGACAAATTATTTTCTTCTTCCAATTTAGCTGTAATATCGGATAGTTGCTTGAATTCTTCTAAAAAACTTTGAATGTTTTCATTTGAAATATCTATTGTGCCAGCTTCACTTTTTTTTGATTTAGATATTTCACTGTAACGCTCCAAAACTCTATCGAGGCCTTGTTTAGAGGCTAAATAAACAGTAATTCTATACCCTTTGTTTTCTAAATCAGCAATAATTTTTTGGACCGCGTCTGTTTGAGGAGAAGTGGTAGCTATAGATAGGTTTTTACCAATTATCTTAAAGCCAGCCAAATGAGCTTCTTTAGCTAAGTCTTCTTTGATTAAACGTAAGGCGTCGGTGTTGATGGAAAATTTTGAAAGATCTATGTAAGGCAAACCGAGTCTAGAGGACATCGTTTGGGCCAGTTTTTCTGCTTCAACATAATGAAGCTCAGATAGTTTTTTATTTTGTTTTTCTTCGTTAAATGTTCTTGGCATTAACTACATTGTACCGTAAAACTAAAGTTTAAAACAATTTTAGTCTGTTGTTAAAAGAGGTAGAAAATACTTTTTAATTTGAAAGATAGAAGTTAATTAAGTTTCTATCTATGTATAAAGAGGATAGAGCTAGTAAAAAGTTCAATTTTAGCGCGCGCTAACTACATTACTAGCACTTTAAAGAAAGAGTGCAAACTTTAACCTGTGGACTAGTTAAAAAGGGGGTATTTTAACTAGAAAAACTCATATTTGGGTACAATTTACCGCTATTGACAAAATGTATTATACTATGCTATAATATAAGAAGGTAAGTAGAGTTTTTTTTGGTATTTTGACAATTTTTTGACGCCCTATGGGGGCAGGAGGATACCCTAATGAATAAGAGTTTTCTGGTTATTTTATTGGCGGTGGTAGCGACTGTGTCGGGGTGTGCTTCTACTTCAAGTGGTGGGTTGGTTAACTACCACTATGGAGCGTCTTTGCCCTTGGGCAAGACTTCTCCTGTGGTGACACCCTCCCAACCTCGCGAGGTTTGGATCCAGACCCCAGAGGGTACGGTCCAAGCTTGGCAACAGGGTCGAGAGACCTACGTTGTCGACGGGTCTGGGCAGATGATTCCAGTGCCGTCTGGTGTTGGTCTAGACATTGTCTACACTAACCCGCATGACATCTCGGTCATGCGCCGGGAGGATAGATCAGATTTTTATGCTCTCTTGCGTGCTGACCAGCAGGGGCACCGGCAGTCGATGGATTGGGCTCGGTATCGCTTACAGCGGAACGAGCAAGAACATCGGCAAGAGATTCGAGACCGCCAAGAAGATAGGCGGGATAGAGAGCAAACGATTGAGATCTTTCAAGATCTCAATCGTTTGCGGAATCAAAACATCTACTTGGGGACGAATATTATTCCGACCCCTGAGCAGATGCGGGCCCGCCGGCCAGAAGTAAGCCCCTCAATTACTGTTCGTACCTCCACTAGTCGGAGCGTGCGAGCCAATGTGAACACACCCTCTTACTCTGTTAAGCCATATGTGGCTCAACCACGCAGTCAGAGGGTAGAAAGAAAACCCGTGGCATCTCCCCAAAAGCGTCAACCGGCGCCCAGGGTAGCTCCACGACGTGTAGTTGCACTTAAAGCAACAGTTTCACCTCAGACCCGAGTAGTGACTCGGCCAGGGGTGGCCCCTCAACCAAAAACGCGCACCCGAGGCGCGCGTTAAAATTAGATCTTTTTAGCAAAGCCGAGCACTTTAAGTGTTCGGCTTTTATTTTTGTCTAAATAGGGCTATATTTAAACAATATGGAAGTTACAACTTATAATTTAATTGATACTTATAAGGAGGCAGAATTTTTTTTGGCTCGCTTATTAAAAACAAGACAAAATTTAAATTCTAACAAAGCTAGTGTGGTTTTATTGTCGGGTGATTTAGGGGCTGGTAAAACTTCTTTTGTTCAAGGGTTAGCTAGAGCGTTGGGGGTGACAGATAGTATTACTAGCCCGACTTTTGTGCTTGAAAAAATATATCCTTTAGCTAGCGGTCAACCTTTTGCTAAACTGGTTCATATCGATTGTTATCGTTTAGACAGCAAGGCCGATTTAAAACCATTAGAGGTAGAAGGTATTTTAGCTGATAAAAATAATTTAGTAGTAGTGGAGTGGCCAGAAAAAGTGCCGAATTTTTGGCCTCAAGAAGCCCTAAAGATAAAATTTACTTTTATTGACGATACCACTAGAAATATATCCTATGACATCTAAGAAAAAAATTAACCAAAAATTAGTTTTATTTGACGCTCATGCTATTTTACATCGAGCTTATCATGCTTTACCAGATTTTAGTACAACTGCTGGCGAACCGACTGGTGGGTTGTATGGAGTAACTACTATGTTGTTAAAAATTATCAAAGATTTGAAGCCAGATTATATGGTGGCTTGTTATGATTTACCCGAACCAACTTTTAGAAAACAAGTTTATGATGCTTATAAAGGGGGGCGAGCTAAAACAGATGACGCCTTAATTGCTCAAATGGATCGGTCACGAGATATTTTTTCGGCTTTTAATATTCCTATTTATGATGCGCCCGGTTTTGAAGCAGACGATGTTATTGGAACTATTGTCGACAAGGTAAAAAATATAAAAAATCTTCAAACCATTATAGCTTCGGGTGATATGGATACAATGCAATTGGTTAAAAAAGATTCAGTGGTGGTTTACACTTTAAAAAAAGGTTTAAATGACACTATTTTGTATAATGAAAAAAGTGTTGTTGATAGATTTGGTTTTAAACCAGAATTATTAGTAGATTATAAGGGTTTAAGAGGTGATCCGTCGGATAATATTATTGGTATTGCTGGAGTAGGTGAAAAAACCGCTACTAATTTAATTACTACTTTTGGTTCCATTGAAAATATTTATAAAACTTTGGCTAAAAATGAAGCTAAGTTCATTGAGGCTGGTTTCAAGCCTAGAATTATAAATTTATTAAAAGAAGGCGAAGAAGAAGCTTTATTTTCTAAGACTTTGGCTACAATTAGACTTGATGCTCCAATTGATTTTTCTATTCCAAATAAACACTGGTCGGCTGATTTAGATTTTTCACAAATAGAAAAGTTGTTTTCCAGTCTTGATTTTAAAAGTTTAATTAGTCGGGCTAAAATGGTGGTGGATGGGGAAGTGTCTGTTAAAGAGAAGGTGGTTTCCGCTGGTGTTGTTAATAAAAATTTATTAACTCAAGCTCAAATAGCTTTATGGGTTTTAAATTCTGACAAAACTATGCCGGATTTAGAGGATATTTTAAATTATACTGATAAAAAAAATATTGAAGAGGCTTTAAAGTGGCT
>JBFIHK010000018.1:0-9974 GCA_041601795.1 Minisyncoccia bacterium | reverse complement strand
TTTAAAACTTTACGTAATATATCTCGAGCTTGAATCACCACTTCATCTTCAGAGTCTCCATCTGGAATGTCTAAAATAGTGTTAAATAAAGCAATTCCACCACCAGGGACCACCCCTTCTTCCATCGCTGCTCTAGTAGCAGCCACCGCGTCTTCGACCCGTTGCTTTAATTCTTTTTGCGCCGATTCGGTTGGAGCTCCTATTTTAAGAACAGCCACCCCACCTGCTAATTTACCCAATCTTTCTATTAATTTATCTTTATCGTATTTAGATTCAGTTCTCTTTATTTCTTCTGTTAATTGAAGGGTTCTGTCTTCAATGTCTTTCTTTTTACCCTTACCACCAACAATAGTAGTGTCATCTTTTGTAGCAATAACTTTAGCTGCTCGGCCCAACATCGACATATCTACATTTTCTAATTTTAAACCAACTTCTTCAGAAATCACTTTCCCTCCAGTCACAACTGCAATATCGGCCAGTATTTCTTTTCGCCTGTCGCCAAAACTAGGCGCCTTGATAGCTAAAGTGTTAAAAATACCTCTAATTTTATTCACCACCAAAGTAGCTAAAGCTTCGCCATCTATATCTTCTGCAATAATAACCAAATCTTTCTTACCCCCAGCGGCCATTTTTTCTACCAGCGGAAGAATATCTTTCACGGCTGATATTTTCTGGTCAGTAATTAAAATATAAGGCTCTTCATATTCGGCTTGCATCTTCTCGGTATTAGTCACCATATATTGAGAAATATAACCCTTATCAAATTGTAACCCTTTAACAATTTCTGAAGCGTTAGAAATAGTATTAGAATCTTCAATGGTAATGACCCCACTTTTACCAACATCTCGAAAAACATCTGCAATTAAAGAACCTATTTCTGAATCCTTGGCCGACAAAGTGGCTACTTCTTTAATTTTATTATTATCTTTTACTTCCTCGGCTTGACTTTCAAGTAAAGAAGTTATTTTTAGGCCTTCATTCATAATTTCATCGGCCAAGGAAATAACATTAAATCCACGTTCACTAACCGCCTTTTCCCCTTCTTCTATTAAAGCTTGAGCTAAAATAATAGAAGTAGTAGTACCATCACCAACATTATCGTTAGTTTTATCTGCTGCTTGTTTTATTAAACTAGCCCCCAAGTTTTCGAACTTATCTTCCAATTCAATCTCCTTGGCTACTGTTACCCCATCTAAGGTAACTTGGGGAGCACCGTAACCTTTTTCTATCACCACCGCCCGACCCCTTGGCCCTAAAGTCATCTTAACAGCGTCAGACAACTGATCAATACCTCTCTTTAAAGCTTTTCTAGCTTCATCGTTAAAATAAATTTTTTTAGCCATATTTTCTGTTCTAGTCTTTTATTATTGCTAATATATTAGATTCACTGACAATTAAATAATTTTTACCATCTATTTTTATTTCATCCGGTCCATATTTAGCGAAAATTACTATTTGACCTGTCTCTATTTCAAGAGGTATTCTTTGACCAGAGTCATCTAACCGTCCCGCCCCTACTGCTACCACTTTTCCTTTTTCTGGTCTTTCTTTGTTTATTGTTTCGGGTAAAATAATTCCAGATGCGGTAACACCAGCTCCACTATCTTCTATAGGTTCTATTAACACCCTATCTCCAAGGGGAAAAATTTTTGTATTTTTACCTTTTGCCATATCTTATATAGTTAGATTTTAAGCTTATAATTAAACATATTATAGGTCTAAAAATTCATTAGTCAACCTAAAAAAACACCATTTTCAATGCTATTTATTTTTACTTGTCAGTCAACTTGCCTTTTCTTATTATTTTGTTATGATGGGTGAAAGTATCGCCTCCTCTTTTAAAAAACTATATTTAAAAACTAAGCTTTTTGATTGGCCTTACTCTATAATCAAATAACATTTAATCAACTTTTAACCTTTTATCTAAAAACTAATATGGCCGTTATTTCTTCTTTATTGCCTTGGATTCATGTTATCTTAGCCTTGTCTTTAATTGGTTTAATTTTGTTACAACAAAATGAATCGAGTTTAGGGGGTGTTTTTGGAGGAGCAGATTCTGCTGGTCACACCCACAAACGACGTGGATTAGAAAAAATTATTTTTGATTCTACTTTTATTGTAGCGGTTTTGTTTACTGGCTCAGTTATTCTCGCTCTTGTTATTTAGATCAAATCCTTAAAAATTTATAGTTAAACTAAGTAAGCTAAATTACTTCTATTACAATTATAATGAAAACAGATGGCGATTGTCGTGGTTTTTTGACTCCGATAAAAAATATAAAAATTATTCTACTTTCTCTACCCCTAAAAATTAAATTAGTGTTGGCTTTTTTGCTTTTTTTTGGCACTGGAAATTTAATTTTTTATCTTCATTACATAAATATTAATCACTTAAATGAAGTCCCAGTAATAAGTGGGTCTATTACCGAAGGAGTTATCGGTACACCTCGTTTTATTAACCCTCTACTGGCCAATTCTGACGTTGACCGAGACTTAACCACTCTAATTTACTCCGGCTTAATGAGAAGACAAGCAGATGGTAGTCTAGTTTTAGACTTAGCTCAAAACTATACTTCTAGCGACGATCTTAAAACTTATACTTTTGTACTAAAAAATGATTTAACTTGGCACGACGGTAAACCGCTAACAAGTAGCGACATTGCTTACACTATAAAAACTATCAAAAACTCAGACATCGGCCATCCTAATCAAACTTTATGGAATAACATCAATGTTGAAATAAAAAATGACCGTGAACTTTCTTTTATTTTAGATAAACCTTTTCCTGGTTTTTTAGAAATGGCCACTTTAGGCATCTTACCTAAACATATTTGGGAGAGCACAGAAGCTAGTAATTTCACTTTTAGTGATTTTAATATTAACCCTATTGGCTCCGGACCTTATAAGGTGCATAAAATTAAAAAAGATGTCGCTAGTATTCCCACTTCTTATGAATTGGTACCTTTTAAAAATTTTGCTTTAAATGGACCTTATATTAGCCAGATTGACTTCCGTTTTTACCCTAATGAACAACTACTTTTTGAAGCTTATAAAAAAAATGATATCGATAGTCTAAGTAATATTAGTCCTTATTTTGTCAAAACCATTAAATTAGAAGGTAAAAGGGTTATCACTACCCCTCTGCCAAGAGTTTTTGGTCTCTTTTTTAATCAAAATCAAAACCCGGCTTTCACTCAAAAAGAAGTTCGCGAAGCTTTAGACATAGCCATAGATAAAGACCATATAGTAAAAAATATTTTAAATGGTTATGGGACTGTAGTTAACGGACCACTATCCCCTCAAACTTTTGGCTATGAAGCCATAAAATCTGACCCTCAAATAAGTAATAGAACAGAAGCGGCCACACAAAAACTACTAACCGGTGGCTGGAAAAAAAATGATGATGGTTTACTAAGTAAAAATATTAATGGCAGCAACACCCTACTTAAATTCACCATTACCACTACCGAATCCGAAGAACTAGAAACAATAGCTAACTTCGTTAAAGCTGAATGGGAAAAAATAGGCGCCGATGTCGATGTGGTGGTTTTAAATCAAACCACTTTAAATCAAGAAATTATCAGACCTAGAAAATATGATGTCTTATTTTTTGGCATGATTGTCAGTAATGAAACTGATTTATACTCATTTTGGCACTCATCAGGGCGTAATGACCCCGGCTTAAACGTGTCATTGTACACTAGTGTCAACACCGATAGCTTGTTGGATAAATTAGAAACAACTAAAGATAAAGACGTAAAAAGAGATTTGGTCAGAAAAATTCAATCTAACATTGTCGCCGACTCTCCAGCTGTATTCTTATATAGTCCCTATTTTATTTATACAACCAAAGATGAAGTTCAAAACATAGATATAAAATATTTAATCAAAAGCTCAGATAGGCTACTAGAAATTTATAACTGGCATTTAAAAACTGAGCGAGTTTGGCCCATATTTAATCAATAAAAAAATTAAACAACTAATAACAATATAATCATGAATCAAAATACAACTAATTCTAATCAAAATAAACCTCAATCATCCCCTAGTGGTGGTAGCAAAAAAACTAGTTCTGGTGGTTATACTAGAAATAATTCCCTGAAACAAAAAAATAATTTTAAACCCCGAAACAACTCTAGACCTAGAAATCTTCAAGGCCGAAATAGTACTAATAGCAATCAAAAAACTGTCAGTAAAGTCCCCCCAATTGAACCTAATGTTATTAGGGTTATTCCTTTAGGTGGAGTCGAAGAAGTGGGTAAAAATATGACTGCTATTGAATTCAATGATGACATCATAGTTATAGATATTGGACTACAATTTCCCGACAACGACACCCCAGGAGTAGATTTTATTATCCCAGATACAACTTATTTAGAAAAAAATAAACACAAAATAAAAGGCGTCGTCATTACCCATGGCCACCTCGACCATATTGGTGGTATTCCTTATGTTATGCCTAAAATTGGTAACCCGCCTATCTATACCAGTCTTTTAACTGGAGTCATGATAAAAAAAAGACAAGAGGAGTTCACTCATTTTCCTAAATTAAATGTTAATGTAGTTGACCAAAAAGATAAACTTAAACTAGGTAATTTGCGTTTAAAGTTTTTCGGAGCTACTCATACTATTCCTGATACACTAGGCGTTATTGTGGAAACCCCTTACGGTAACATTATTTTAACTGGTGATATAAAAATTGAAACAGAAAATAATAAACCTGTTCCTTTTGAGGTTGAAACTTACGAAGGTATCGGCCGAGAAAACAATCTCCTATTAATAGCCGACTCCACTAATGTTGAAAAAGAAGGTTTTTCTTTTCCAGAAAAAATAGTTCACGCCAACTTAAAAGAAATCATAGATAAAGCCACTGGTCGTATCATTGTTAGTACTTTTGCCTCCCTTTTTGACCGAATTGTAGCTATTATAGAAGCCTCCGAACAGCTCGGTAAAAAAGTAGTAGTAGAAGGCCGGTCTATGAAAACTAATGTCGAAATAGCTAGAGAACTTGGCATTTTAAAGATTAAGCCCACCACCATTATTCCAGCTGACAAAATGGAAGAACATTCTGACGATAAATTGGTTATTCTAGCTACTGGCGCTCAAGGTGATGAATTTGCTGCCTTAATGCGTATTTCTAACAAAACCCACAAATACGTTAAATTAAGAAAAGGCGACACTGTTTTACTTTCTTCTTCTGTTGTACCTGGTAATGAAAAAAATGTCGGTAAACTAAAAGACAATTTGGCTCGCCAAGGAGCCAATATTCTTCACTACGGAGTAGCTGAAATTCACTCTTCCGGCCACTCTTATCGTGGCGAAATAGAATTTATACATAAAGCCATTAAAGCGAAATACTTGATCCCAGTCCACGGTAGTCATTATATGTTAAGGGTTCACGAAAAAATCGCTAAAGAGTTAGGTGTAAAACCTGACAACATTATTGTTCCAGATAATGGTATGGTCATAGAAATAAGAGATGAAGGTAAAACTTTTAAAGCTTTGAAAGCTTCTGCCTCTAGTAATGTCGTTATGGTAGATGGTTTGGGTGGCAGTAGCCTACAAGAAGTAGTTATTAGAGACAGACGAATGCTATCTCAAGATGGAATGTTTGTCATTATCGCTACCATTGATGCTAAAACTGGTAAGGTTAAAAAATCTCCTGATATTATTTCTAGAGGATTTGTTTATTTAAAAGAATCTCAAGACATGTTGCACTCAGTCAGGGGTTTAATTAAAAAAACTATTGAAGATTCAACCGGCAAAATGCACCCTATAAACTTTGACTATGTTAAAAACGCTGTCCGTGAAGATGTAGCCAAGTTTCTCTTTCAAAAAACTCATAAACACCCGATTATTTTACCGGTTTTAATTGAAATCTAGTCAGTCAAGCCACAAATAATTATTTGTCATGTGATATACTAAATAACGTAATTATTTAGTATATTTTTTAAAATTATGGATGATAACCCTCTATTAAAAAAACACTTACGCCACTGGGTTTACTTAGGATCTTTTACTTTTTCTCTTCACATTGCCTTATCAGCCTATATCAACTCATCTTTTATTTCTTCACTGGTGGGCGAAAAGTGGGTCGGTTTATTTTTTATTATAGCCTCCTTTTTGTCTATTATCCTGTTTTTTCATATTCCTTCTGTTCTCAAAAAATACTCTTTTCAAAACGTCATTCTATGGCTAGCTGTTATTAGTTGCTTACTAGCCGGATCTATATTTTTTGTGACTTCACCTGTTGTCTTTATTCTTGTTTTTTTAACTTTTTTTTATGTCGCTGGCCATTTATTAAAATATGTTCTTGACTTATATTTGGAATCTTTATCTGACGACGCTAACACTGGTGGTATTAGAGGAACTATTTTAACAGCTTTAAATTTTGGTTGGATTAGTTCACCCCTATTTATTGGTCTTATCCTAGGAGCTGATAATAATTACTCCCTAGCCTACTTAGCTTCCAGTGTGGCTATCATCCCCTTCTTTTTAATTGCGCTTTTAACCTTTAAACCTTTTACTAAAACAGAAACCGAACAAATACTCCCAGAAAATGACTTAAGGCAAACTTTTAAAAATATCTGGCAAGCTAAAACAGGTCTAGAAAAAAACTTACATCACGTCTTAGCTGTTGATTTTGTTATTAATTTTTTCTATGTTTTTGCCTTTATTTATTTGCCAATATATTTACATCAACACATTGGCTTACCTTGGTCTAGTATTGGAGTAGTCTTCACAGTCATGTTATTACCTTTTATTTTTCTTCAATACCCTCTGGGGCGTTTAGCCGACAAAAAACTAGGTGAAAAAGAAATCATGACCACCGGACTTATTATTTTATCTGTCGCCACCATAGCCATATCTCTCTTAAACAGCCAAAACATAGCCCTCTGGGCCATTATTCTCTTACTAGGACGAACAGGGTTAGCGGCAGCTGAAATTAGCAAAGAATCGTACTTATTTAAACATATTAATTCTAACGATCGCAATGTATTAAGTTTGTCCCGAATGATGTTCCCCATCTCTTATATTATAGGGCCCATCATCGCCACTTGTTTGTTATATTTTATAGACTTAAAATATATTTTTATTTTTGTTGGTTTGGTCGTTCTTTACGGCATTCGTCATAGTTTAACTATTATTGATACTAAATAGCTATAAATAAAAGTTTGGCAAAAAATATATTTATGTTAGAATGATGTTTGCGAATTTTTGATTCAATGGGGAATCAAAAAAAACAACAATGGAGAGATGTCATGCTACTTAAAAACGGCAACCAAGATATTGGGGAAATACTTCCCTCGTCCCGAGGCTTGAGCCTTGTCGAGGGAGAAGTTATCGCCCTTAATGTTCCGGCGAGCCCCTATTATCAGGTATCCCAGGTCAGTAAAGACTGCGTTCAAGTCTTTGCTTTAGGGCCAGACACCCCCAAAAGACCCAGTAAACCAGGGTTGAACATTAAGATGTTCGAAGCAACCATTTAATACCTCCCCTGGAAACTATAGCCAGATCCTCCGCTGTTCTAGAGGACCTGGCTATTTTTTATGTTAATTTGAAAAAAATAGTGAAATCTGGTATATTTTTCCTAGACTAAAAAATTAAGCTAACAAACCCAACTCAATGGGGAGTGGGGTTAAAATGGAATAGAAAGGTAGGAATATGTTGAGCGTAGCGTCCTTTGAAAGTAATAAAGTGACCATCAAGATCAAGAAGGAGACAATGAAACAAAAGGGCCAGCAGAAAAAAACCTCCTATGTAACGGAGGTCGGCAAAATACCAGCCGACTTCATTCCCCAAGAAGGAGCTATCATAAACCTGTCAGGCGGAGAACCTGGGGTCAAAGGGCCTCATATTCTGAAGACCAACGGCACCGCCAACAGCTTCCATCTGGAACCAACCGTCGGGAGCAAGTCCCGGGGAACCAAGGTCAGAGTCCGCAAAACGGGAGGAAAATAACCTCTTCCTGCCTACTTTTATTTGCCGACACGCCACAGCGTGTCGGTTTTTTTAATTTAAAACCTCTTTCAAAAGACAAAATTCACATTCCCTGTCACTACATTTTTGATCCCAAAAAGTTAAATCTAAAATATCAGCAATGGTTTTTTTTACTATTTTTTCCAGCTCGACTACCTCTTTATCATCTAAAATAAATTTTTCTTTTTTATACACCCCCCTATCATTAGGTTCAATAAAATCAACTTCGGCTGACTTTAAAATAAATCTCTTATCTTCGGCCTTATCTAGTAATAATTTATAAAAAGTAAGTTGTCTTTTAATATTACCTTTAGAAGCTTTGGTTTTACCTTCTATGTCATTACGACTTTTAACTTGACCCGTTTTATAATCAACTACATTTACCTCCTTATCATGATCCAATAGTTCTAATTTATCTAATTTACCAGTAATAGATATGTCGCGATAAATGTCCGGTACTGTGACTTTATATTCTGTCACCACATCTCCTGTCCAGCTTAAACTATAAGTATCATAATAACCGCTTAAGGCTATCTCGCCTTTGTCTTTAATTTCACTTAAATCTTGAGCGGGCAATGGTTGTTTAATTAAACTTTGGTTAAAAAAATTAAGTAACACTTTTTTAGACGGTAAAGTTTGATTATTTTTATATAATTTAAAAAATTTTTCTAAAGCATCATGAACGGCTGTTCCATATAATAAATGTTTACTCTTTGTCTCTGGTAGTCTAATTAAGTTCCGAAAAAAATATTTCCAAGGGCAATCTAAATAATTATTTAAAGCGGTCACGGACAAACCTTGTTGTTTAAATAATTGCTGTAAATATTCCTTTTGATACAAATTTTCCCCATTTAAACTAGGGGGGCTGTTTAATGTAAAACTAGGTTCTGTAGCATATTTTTCCTCAACTTCACTCACATTAACCACTTTTAATAAATTTTGATCTATTTCGCTTAAAAATTGAGTTGGTAAAAAGTCTTTACTGGCCCGGCTTTTTTTAGCTAGGCTAATATGAACACCGAGCCGGGCCCTAGTTAAAGCCACATAAAACAATCGGCGCTCATCATCTAATTTATCATGTTCTACCAGTTCCCCTCGTTCGGGAATAGAAAAATAAGATACAGCCCTTTTGTTGCCCCAATGACCATCTCTAGCTCCAACAATAAATACTTGGTCGAACTCTAAACCTTTAGCTTTGTGAGCTGTCATTAATCTTACTCCAGTGGAAACTCCAGTTCCAATTTGAGCTTCCAGAGCTAAGTTATGACTGAGTAAAGTATCAATATGACTTAAAAAATCACTTAAAGTAGCCTCTTTATTACTATCTATAACCACTTCCACCTCATCTATCAAACGCCTTATTTTATTTATTTTTACCATTGACTCAGGCCCAGCAAGTAATGATTCTAAAAATCCTGATTCTGTTATAATTTTTTTTACCACCAAAGTTAGTGAATCATTACAAGCTAAACTATTCCAAGATTCTATTTTAGCCCAAAAATCACGCCATAAAACAACATCACTAACCACTTCTTCAACTTCATCGGCTAAAAGTAAGTCGCCTAAAAATTTTTGATTGTTTTTTAATTTATTAATCACCTTATAGACGTCTAGTCGAGGTAGATTAAAAAAAGAAAAATGAATGACCTCTAATAATTCTCTAGTGTGATTTAAATCTGTCACCGCCTTAAGTAGGGTGATAAACTTAATCACATCTACATCATGTAAAATGTTTTCATCAGATTCGATATTATAAGTCACCCCCACTTGATCCAAAAATGGGGCTATTTTTTTAGCATCTTTATTGTTCCTATACAAAACAGCTATTTCTGAAGGTAAAGTGCCGCTATTTAATAAAGATTCAATTTTTTCAGCCACAAAACGCAATTCGTATTCTTCTTCTGAAAAATTATAAACAAATAAAGCTGTCTCTTTATTTTCCGATTTAACAGCTTGAAGTTTGATTAACTTATTTTTAGTTAAAACTTGACTATG
>JBFIHK010000017.1:0-10454 GCA_041601795.1 Minisyncoccia bacterium | reverse complement strand
TAAGGATAGAAAAATGATAGCCCAAAATATTTTTACTAAAAGTAGTATTTTTCGTTCAGGTGTTATTTATAGTGTTAGCTTACTACTTAATAAGGTTGTGGGCTTAGCTGTTATTTTTATTATAGTTTATTTTTTGTCTGTATATGAATATGGGCTTTTTAAATTAATACTATCTTTAATAGCCATTTTTCAGGGTTTTGTCATATCGGGCTTAGATGCAGTGGTTAGAAATGATATAGCCATAGAGTTGAGACAGGACAAAAAAGCTAAAGCTGCTCAGCTTTTTTTTGAGTTTTGTTTTGTTAAGTTGTTGTTGACGACAGTAGTTTGGGCGGTTTTTTATCTTTTTATATCATTAGTTTTTGTTAATTATTATGAAAATAATTTTATTTTCTTGCTAAAAATAGCCTCAATAACTATATTTTCAAATTATTTCGTTAATGTTATTTCTTTATTTTACAAAAGTATAGGAGCTCTATCTTTTACTTCGGTGGTAAATTCTTGGCTTGAAATTATAAAAGTCTTGCTATTGGTGGCCTTTTTCTATTTTTTTAGTCCGAGTATACAAACTTTGTTTGGTAGTATTATCGTCACTCAAATAATAACTATTGTTATATATGGATTTTTTAGTTACAAAATTTTAACTGATTGGTGGCAATTTTTTAAATTTGATTTACCTTATAATATTTTTTCTATTGTAAGGACGTATGGTAAATGGTCTGTTATGTCAGGTGTATTGTCAGACATTTTACCTAACGCTAGAAATTATTTAATCAAAATTTTAATTTCCACCGAAGCGGTAGCTATATATAATATAGCTAAAAGTATGCTAGAAAGCTTATCGCAACTTTTGCCTATGAATAAAGTGTTAGCCATTTTCTTGCCTTATAAAGTAACTAAAGCCGATTTGAAAATAAAGTATTACAGATTAGGCGTTAAATACTCAACTTATTTATATTTTTTGTTAATTATTTTAGGTTATGTTGGGGGAACTATAGTCATAAATAATTTCTTTGTTGACTATCAACAATCTTTGCCGATTTTTTATTTAATGTTGCCAATTTTGTTGTTGTTTGGTCTGTTGGAATTTATATATTCTTATTTGCATGTCTTAAGGTTTCAAAAGATTTTGTTTATGAGAGTTTTTTTGAAAAATATTTTAAGCGTGTCTCTAACCATCATTTTTGTGCCTTTTTTTGGGATAATTGGCTTAGGTTATGAATATGTCATTACAAATATTATTATTTTTATCATATTGTATAAGACTTTAATTAAAATTTATCCAGAAATGGCTTTATCTTTTAAAGATTTTATTTTAACCAATGAAGACATAAAAAGGGTTTATATCAAAATAACTTATCTTTTAAATCGGGCAGGGTTTAAATATTTTTAATATGCAGGATTTACTTGTAAAAAAAATAACCAAAGATACGGAGGATAATATAAAAACTATACTTATACCTATTTTCCACCCGTTGGATGCTCGTAATATTTTGCAGACACAAATTTTTCTTGAGTTAAAAAAACGTAAAAATTTAAAAATAGTTTTAGTGGTGCCAGAAGCTAAACTTGCCTACTATCGCGATAATTTTAGTGAGGGTAATGTGGTAGTCCAACCTTCTTTACCGGTTAAAGAAAATAGACTCTTGTTAACATTATATCTGGGAGCCAGATCCATGTTTTATAGTGGATCTATTTATTGGCAAAATAGAATTTATTTAACCAATACTGGCAGATGGTTAAATTATTTTTTTTATAGATTTTTATCTAATTTAGGTCGTTTTAAGATTATTCGTAATTGTTGGAGAAATATATTTAATTTTTTCTATAGAGCTAATTTTTTTGAAGAAATAATAAAAAAATATAACCCAGATCTAATTTTTTTAACTGATATTTATAATAAAGAAAATATTTATTTAGGTTTGGAAGCAAGGAATATGAATAAGAAAGTGTGGGGGATGGTTCGAAGTTGGGATAACATCACTAGCAAAGGTGTAGCTCTTTTTATTCCAGATAAAATAATAGTTCACAATAAAGAATTAAAAAAACAAGCGATTAGAATATTAAATATTAACCCCCAAGATATTTTTGTTTCTGGTTTACCACATTTTGATTATTATAAAAATTATACTCCTACCAATAGAGAAAGTTTTTTACAAAAACTAAATTTACCACCCGGTTCTAGATATATATTATTTGCGCCTTACTGGGGGACTTATACTAAGGGTGTCAATGAGGTGCTTCAAATAATGGATAAGGCTATATTGAAAAAAAAACTTCCTGAAGATTTAAAAATAGTAGTTCGTATGCCTCCTAGCTATAATATTGGATTTGTAGAAGTATGGTCGTCTCCTAGAATATTTATAGATTATCCTGGAAAAAAAATAAGTCATACTGGAAAAAGTGACTGGGTTTTTACTTTAGAAGATATGGTTCATTTAGCTGATTCTATCTTCCATGCTAGTGTGGTTATAAACTTTGCTTCTACTATTACCATTGATGCGGCTGCTTTTGATAGGCCAATAATAAATCTCGGTTTTGATGGGTATAATAAAAAGCCTTTTTCTTATAGCATTAGTGAAATTTATATAGTTGACCATTTTCGTAAAATTATATCTAATAAAGGGTCACAGATACCAAAAAATATAGCCGAATTTTTATCTACTATTAATAATTATTTAATTAATCCCAATTTAGATCAAAAAGAAAGGCAAATTTTAGTAGAGGAACAATGTGGAAAGCTAGACGGTCAAGCCGGAGTTAGATTGGCCAATTTGTTGCTTGCGGAGCTTAATGTAAAATAATTATCATATGAGGACTATTTTTATTCCTATTTTTCAAGGTCAACAAGCGCGGAATATTTTTTTAACTGATATTTTTACTCAGTTGAAAAATTTGTCTGATTGTCGATTGGTTATTTTTACTAAGCCGGACAAAGTTCTTTTTTATAAGAAAGAATATGGGGGAGATAATGTAGAAATTATTGGTGTGGATTTTTCTGGTTGGTCTAAAATAGAACAAAAATTTCAAAATTTGTGTCTAATATCTATTGATACTGAGACTATTTACTTACGTCAACTACGAACGTATTACAAAACCGGGGGCTTAATTGAATATTTAATTAAAAGATTTTTAACTAAGGTCATTGGAAACTTAGTTTTTTTTCAGTCCTTGTTGCGAAAACTTGATCAGAAGTTTTTTTATAATAAAACACTGGAGACGTTTTTTGAGCAATACCAGCCAGACTTAGTTTTTTCACCCAATGTCATGGGTAAGTTTGATTTATATTTTTTAAAAACAGCTAAAAAATTAAAAATAAAAACAGTGGCTTTAGTAAATTCTTGGGATAATTTATCTTCACGTGGTCTAATGCGTTCTTTGCCTTGTCAGCTTTTAGTTCACAATGAAGAAATAAAAGAAGACGCTGTTTGTTTGCAGGGTTTTCCGGGTGAGCGTATTAGCGTTTGCGGATTACCTCATTTTGACTATTATTTAACTTCTGAAAGGAGTGCTAGAGAAGTTTTTTATGAAAGAATTGGAGTGCCTTTAGATAAGAAAATTATTTTGTTTTGTCCAGCTGGGTTGCGAATGAATAAGACTGAATGGCAAGTACTAAAAAGTTTGGACCGGGCTATAAAAAGTGGGAACATATGTTTTTCTGCTCATATCTTGGTTCGTCAACCACCGAATGCCGATATGTTTATGGGTGACTTGAAAGAAGGTGAAAATATTACTTTTGATAAAATGAGTAATAAGTTTCAGACTAGCGACCCTAATGATTGGGAATGGCAACATAAAGACATGACTCACTTGGCCGATTCTTTGTTTTACAGTGTTATGGTTATTAATTATGCTTCGACTATGTCTATAGATGCGGCTGCTTTTGATAAGCCTGTTATTAGTGTGGCTTTTGATGGTTTTGAGAAGCTCGCTCCAGCTGAGAGTTTTTCTTGGTTTTATTATAAAACAACGCATTATAAAAAATTGCTTAAGCTTAAAGGGGTAAAATTGGCCTTTGATATGCCAGGTTTGGTAGATATTATCAATAAATATTATTCTAATCCAGCGCTAGATAAAGAGGGGAGAAGTAAAATAGTGGAGAGACAAGCTTGGTGTCTAGATGGACAGGCCAGTGAAAGAATTGTCCGTGTAATTGGTCGGTTATTGTTACAAGATAATAATAAATAGCTGTTAGGTATAGTTTAAGTAATTTTTTTGATTATAGTAAAAATAAGTGCTAATCTATCACCATATGAATACAGTTAAAAATATTAAACAAGTGGCCTTATTGGACCGTACGGGAGAGATTTTAAAACTTTCCCCAGCTTTTCCTAAGAAGCCTAAATCGGCAGATGTTTTTGTGACAGTGGCTGATTTTTATGATTGGAATTTGGGTAAACAGGCAGACAGTGCGGAAAAATATAAAGATAAAATTAAGAGAGTTTTCTATGAAGAAGAAGTGGTTGGTCCGGCTAAAGTGATGCTTCAAGACGATGTTAGACGGCTAGAGCTTATGGGAGGGTTTAGTTATGGTAAAAAAGTTCTAGAGGTTGGTTCTAGCGATGGTTCAGCTAGTGTAAAGATTGCCACAAACAAAGAAGTGAAAGAAATTTTAGCTATAGACTTAAGAGCATCTGCTATTTCTGAAGGTAAAGCCATGTTGAAAGATTTACAAAATAGAGGTGAAATAAAAAAAGAAGTGGCTAAAAAAATTACTTTAAAAAAATCCGCTATTGAAAAATTACCAGCTTCGGTTGGACAGTTTGACAGTGTTTGTGCTTATGAAGTATTTGAGCATTTGGCACCATGGGATTTAGTGCCAGTATTTCTTAAAGTCTATGATTTTATAAAGCCACAAGGAAAATTTTTTATTAGTGTACCCAATAGATTTCATCATGAAAAATACAATCAAGAAGGGAGAAGTCGTTGGAGTTGGTTTGATCATCGAAACTTTTTCAGTCAAGCAAGCTTAGAATTATTTTTAACCAGTTTTTTTGAAAATGTAAAATTTTATCCTTTGTATCCTAGTGAAAAGCCCGGAGACAGTATTTATTTAATTTGTGAGTGTTATGGAAAAAAAGTCTAAAGTTAAAATAATAGCTGAAATAGCTTCGTCGCATAATGGAGATCTTGAATTAGCGAAAAAAATGATCAAAGAAGCAGCGACTACTGGAGTGGACATAGTTAAGTTTCAGTCTTGGCAGAGCAAGAATGTAGCTGATTCGGACCCAGATAAAGAGCGTTATAAAAGTCTTGAATTGTCCGATGAAGATCATTTTATTTTACAAGAAGAATGTAAAATAAATAACGTAGAGTTTTTAACTAGTTGTTATGATGCTGGTCGAATTGATTTTCTTAAAAAAATGGGGTTAAAAAAAATCAAATTAGCCAGTACAGACTTAAAGCATTTTGAATTTTTAAAACAAATTAGAGATAATTTTGAAGAAGTAATAGTCTCTACGGGTATGTCTACTCAAGAAGAGATAGAAAAAGCCTTAAAAATATTAAACCGAGGTAATTTTACTATTATGCACTGCGTATCAATTTATCCTTGCCCTTTAGAGAAAGCTAATATGGGTAAATTGTTGTGGTTAAAATCATTAACGCCACATATTGGGTTTTCTGATCATACTGAAGGTATAGAAGCTCCAGTTTTTGCTATGGGGATGGGGGTAAAATATATTGAAAAGCATTTTACTTTAGATAAAAATATGTTTCAAAAAGCTCACACTGTAGGGCAAGGAATGAAGCCCATTACCACTCACAGCATAGCCAGTGAACCGAAAACTTTTAAAGAGCTTTGTCGGTGGCGAGATTCTTATCATCTCGCTTTGGGTGGTGGAGACTTAGATTTATTGCCTGAAGAAATATTAACTCGTGAAAAATATACTGGTCGGTTGGGGCAAAATAAATAATTCATGAAAAAAAATAAAAGAAAAATTTGTTTTGTTATCACAAGTAAAATCCATTATTCGCGGAGCAAGTTTTTATTGGAAGAATTAAATAATCACCCTGATATCGATTTACAAATAGTTTTGGGTGGTTCGGCTCTTTTAGAACAATATGGCAATGTCGAACCTTTTTTAATAGCTGATGGTTACCAGATAAAAGCTAGAATATTAATGTCGGTTAGTGGGGGTAGTGTTATGTCTATGGCTAAAACTTCTGGGTTAGGTTTGATCGAATTTTCTTCGGTGTTAGAGTCACTCAATCCAGATATTGTTTTAGTCAGGGGAGATAGGTTTGAAATATTACCTTTAGTGACAGCTGCTGTTTATATGAATAAAATGGTAGCTCATATTGAAGGGGGAGATTTAACCGGTACCATAGACGAGTCTGTTCGTCATGCTGTTACCAAGTTGTCACATATACATTTTGCTACTAACGAAGATTCAAAAAAAAGAATTATTAAAATGGGTGAAAATCCTGATTATGTTTTTAATGTTGGAGATCCAGCTATAGAATTATTGCATAGACATCGATCTAGTATTACTAATAAGTCCATTAACACCTTAGGGGTTGGAGACATAGTGGATGTCGATAAGCCTTTTGTGATTGTTATGTTTCATCCCGTCACTACTGAAATAGAAAAAAGTCAAACGGATATAAATAATTTATTGAAAGCTGTTAGCAAAATTAAGATACCAGCTATTTGGTTTTGGCCTAATATAGATGCAGGGGGAGATGTTATGTCTAAGGCTATTAGAATTTTTAGAGAACAAAATAATCCTCAGCATATTAGGTTTTTAAAGTATATCTCAGAAGACAAGTTTTTGGGTTTATTGAAAAAAGCCAAGTGCTTAATTGGTAATTCTTCATCTGGGGTTAAAGAAAGTTCTTATATAGGCTTGCCGGTGGTGAATATAGGTTCAAGACAAAATGGACGCTATCGTTCTTTAAATGTGGTAGATGTACCATCTTGCGACACCAAGGAAATATATAATGCTATTTTAAAACAATGTAAAAAAGATGGAGCTTATAAAAAAGATCATTATTATTTTAAGCCTAATACTAGTAAAAATATTGTGCAAATTTTGTCTTCTATACCTTTATATAGACAAAAAAGATTTATCGATTAAAACGCTATGAGTATTTTAAATAAAAAAATTCTTGGTATTATTACCGCTCGAGGTGGTTCACGTGGTATTCCTGGTAAAAATATAAAAATTTTAGGCAAGAAGCCTTTGATTGCTTACACCATAGAAACAGCCCTATTAAGTTCTTTAATGGACGATGTTATCGTCTCAACAGAAGATAAAAATATTGCAGATATAGCTCGTTCTTTTGGGGCCGAAGTACCATTTTATCGACCTTTAGAGCTAGCCACAGATACAGCTGGACATCTTGAGGTGGTGGCCCACGCTCTTGATTTTATGGAAGGAGTGAAAGGTAAAAAATATGATTATGTGGTTATTTTGCAACCAACCTCACCCTTTAGAAAGGTTGAAGATATTGATGAGACAATAAAAAAAGTTATTAAACATAAAGCCGATAGTGCTTTTTCTATGTATGAAATAGAGCCTAGTTATCATCCGATAAAAATAAAGAAAATGGAAGGAGACAAAGTTTTACCTTGTGCGTTTGAAGAACAAATAGGTTTACGTCGTCAGGATTTACCTGTAGCTTACAAGCGTTCCGGAGCTGTTTATGTCACCAGAAGAGATCTTGTGGTTGAAGAAAAAAAGTTGTTTGGTGACAACTTGGTTGGGCATGTAGTCCCTAGGGATAGATCTATTGATATAGATACAGAAATAGATTGGCTGGTGGCAGAACACATGTACCAGAAGTTAAAAAATGAAAATTTTTGGAATGAATAGATGGTTGGGTAGATTTTTACTAATTTTAATTAAAGTGCTAAAGTTTAATCATGATGAATATAAAAACCATAGAAAACATTTTAAAACCAGTGATATTTACTTGTATTTTTACAGTGCCATTTATAGTGCTATATATTTCGGGGTCGTTATTTTTCCCTTATATCACTGGTAAAGGTTTAGTTTTTAGGTTTTTAGTAGAAATAGCTTTGGCTTCATGGTTGGTACTAGCTATTTTAAAACCAGAGTATCGACCACGTCGGTCTTATATTTTGTGGTCAATAGTAACAGCTGTGGGAATTTTAATGTTAGCAACCATTGCTGGAGCTGATCCAGTTAATAGTTTTTGGAGCAATTTTGAACGAATGGATGGGTTGGTAACTTTCCTTCACCTTTTGGCTTATTTTGTAGTATTGATATCTGTTTTTAAAACAGAAAAATTATGGCATCGGTTTTTCAATACCAACATTTTAGTAAGCATACTAGTGGCCTTTTACGGTTTATTTCAATTAGGGGGAGCTTTCGTTATTATGCAAGGAGGGACACGTTTGGACGCTACTTTAGGTAACGCTGGTTATTTGGGTGGTTATATGTTGATGAGTTTTTTTGTGACCGCTTACATGCTTAATTTAAAGTGGGCTGATAAAGCTTGGCGCTACATTTATTTAGCGGTCATGGTTTTGCAGGCTTTTATTTTGTTCCAAACTGCTACTAGAGGTTCTTTGCTCGGTTTAATAGGTGGGGGTTTAATTATTTTAATTATTACTAGTTTAGGTAGACATAATAAACAAACTAAAAAAATAAGTTTAATTTTTTTGGCTATTATCATTTTAAGTATCGGCGGTTTTTATTTGGCTAGAGATAGTAGTGTGATACAAGATCAGCCAGTTTTATCTAGGTTGGCTAATATTTCATTAACTGATGCTACAGCTCAATCACGGTTTATAGTTTGGGGTATGTCTTATGAAGCTTTTAAAGAACGTCCAATACTAGGTTGGGGGCCAGAGAATTTTTATTTAGTGTGGGACAAGTATTATGACCCTAGAATGTATAATCAGGAACCATGGTTTGATCGAAGTCATAATGTGGTTTTTGACTGGTTAGTAGCGGGGGGCTTTTTGGGTTTATTGGCTTACCTAGCTATATTTGGTTCAGCTGTCTGGCTTATTTTGAAAGATGATTTTAAATGGTTTAAAAAAGAAAAAATAGAACCAGTTTTTAATAGTTGGCAACAAGGAATATTGCTGGCTTTTTTAGCTGGTTATTTCTTTCATAACTTATTTATTTTTGACAACATTGTTAGTTACAGTTTGTTTATAGGCCTATTGGCTTTTATTCATGTTAAGGTAACAGAAAAAGAACAGACTAATTTAATTTTAACTACAGATGTTTCAGGTAAGAATCCAGATTTAGGTTTGATTGCACTACTGGCCACTTTATTTTTATTGATACCAAGTCTTTATTTATTTGTTTTCAGTCCAACTCTAGCGGCGTCCAATGTATCACTGGCTTTAAAACAAGAGGCCGAGGGAGATTTTGCTGGTAGCTTGCAATCTTTTGATAGAGTTTTTTCTTATTCTCTTTTAGGGCGCCGACAGACTGAAGAGCAACTCTTGTCGATGGCAGCTAAAGTGCTGGCTTCTAACTCTGTCAGTGAAGAAGTTAAAAATGGTTTTGTGGATTTAGTTAATAAAGAGGTTGTGCCGAGTTTAAATGCACACACTAATTTAGTTAAAGGCCGATTAATTTATGTGGATTATTTGCTCCGCCTAGGGAAAAGAGATGAAGCCATAAGAGAGCTAGAAGAACTGAAAACTTTAAGTCCTAAAAGACAATTAATAATTTCTAATTTAGCTTATATTAATTTAATTGCAGGTAACGAAAAGGAGGCTCTTGCTTTAGCTAAAGAGTCGGTTAGTCTAAATCCAAATAATCCAGAGGTTAGGACTTTGGAGGCTTTCATGTTGCTGTCTGTAGGTAGGGAAGCTGAAGCCAAAAAAGTTTTAGCACCCATCTCCGATAGTTTAGCTATTAATGACGATAGATTTTTAACTTTCTTCTTTCAGCAAAAAAGATACGATTTAGTGATAGAGATTTTAGAAAAAAAATTAGCTAGTAACCCGGCTGATTTAGAATCCTGGTCTAATTTGGCTTTAGTTTTTTATACTATCGGGGATAAGACTCAAGCTCTATCTGTTTTAGATGAAGCGATGCAACAGAATAAAGGTTTTAAAGATCAGGCTGAAAAAATTAAAGAAGCCATTAGAGAAGATGCTGTCGAGATTGAATAGATAAAAAGGTTGACTTTTTACTCTAAGTTTGCTATGATGACAAACATGAGTGCTACAAGGGTAGCTCTATACAACTAAATGTCTGCGAAAACTCCCCATTTTGGGGATTTTTCGTTTTTATCTATTTTCTGTATAAATGTTAAGGGGTAGAGGCAATAGTAAGTTATAGTTGGCACTAATTTTTAATTTTGTTAAAATTAAATTAGAGGTTAATAGTGATTATTTGTAGCCGACGGCTGCACTCATATTACGACATTTAGTATGGAGTTTCGCCCCCGTCGGCTTCATGTGATCGGTATAAAAAAACAGACGTTACTTTTATAAAAAAGTAACGTCTGTTTTTTTTGCT
>JBFIHK010000016.1:0-12730 GCA_041601795.1 Minisyncoccia bacterium | reverse complement strand
GCCACAGCTAAAAAAGTGACTCCAAAAATAGTATCAGGTCGAGTAGTAAAAACTTCCACTTCTTTTATTTGGGTATTTTTAACTTCAAATTTAATTAAAGCTCCCTCGCTTCGGCCAATCCAATTTTTTTGGCTTTCTTTAATGTGCTTAGGCCAATCAAGCAAATCTAAATCTTGCAACAGTCTGTCGGCATAGTTGGTAATTTTAAGCACCCACTGTCTCATAGGACGTCTTTCAATTTCAGACCCGCAACGTTCACACTTGCCGTCTTCTAAATCCTCATTAGCTAGTCCTGTTTGACAAGATGGACACCAATTAATAGGTTCATTAGACTCATAAGCTAGACCTTTTTTAAATAACTGTAAAAAAATCCATTGCGTCCACTTATAATAAGCCGGATCAGTAGTGTTTATTTCCCTTGTCCAATCATAATTAAAACCAATTATCGCCAACTGCTCTTTATAGCGTGCAATATTTTTGGCCACCGCTACTTTAGGATTGATTTTATTTTTTAAAGCATAATTTTCAGCCGGTAATCCAAAAGCGTCAAAACCCATTGGGTGCAGGACATTAAAACCTTGCATTGTTTTCATACGACTATAAATATCAGTAGCTATATAGCCTTTAGGGTGCCCCACATGAAGCCCTTCACCAGAAGGATAAGGGAACATATCTAAGACAAAACATTTAGGCTTAGGAGAAAAATCTTCAGTTTGATATAAATTATTTTCGGCCCACTTTTTCTGCCATTTCTTCTCAATCTTTTTGTGATTGTACTCCACTTGCTTGCCCGATGTAGCCTTCTTGCTCGCCAAAGCTTTACCGGAGGTGGGGGCGAAGTCGGGCCATTTTTTTTCTATTTTTTTATGATTGTATTCTGTCATTAGTTTAAATTCATCTTTTACTATACAACAAAGATGCTCTAAAATCAAAATTTGACATTACAAGCTTGCAATGTCAAATTTCAAAAAACTATCCTTTTTTATCTTAATCTTTAAACTTTTTTATACCCACCCAAATTAAAGTTATTAAAGCTAAGCCTAAAATAATAACTCGTAAATAGTCATCCATGGCTGACCAATACCTTATGGAAGCAATGACAAAAGACAACGCTCCTCCTAAAGACAGCCCTAAAGAAACAGCACTTCCCCCAGCAGTAACAAAAATACCAATACAAGCAGCTAAGAGCCCCAATATAATTAAACCAACAAAAACGTTGCGGTCATATATATCTCTAGCTGTTTGCCAAGCCTCTCGGCAGGTAAAATCAACATCACACCAACCAAGAGGGGCTTTTTCACCAGTATTTAAAACTACCGGCTTCATATTGTTTGGATTCCATTGTCCGCCTGTTTCTACACATTCACTTTCTGTTTGAGGTATATTAACTACTTGCTCATTATGGCTAGTACAAAAATCTTCATAATTTGAACTTTTATAAAATGAAGCAATAGCAAAATTAAAAAATAAATTTAATACTATTATAATAGAAAGCACCAAAGCCCATTTTAAGATGTTTTTTGTAGTCATATTTTATATTTATTATTTATTTAAATTTAGCACAAAATAATTATTTGTGACACCTGTCAAAAGTAAAATTTTGTGTACTATTTTTTTATAATAAAAAGTTATCCACAACCTATTGACTTTTCTATTAAATTAATGTATCATTTACATTAGAAAACATAACTTTAAATACTGTCTATTTGAAGTTTAGCTCATATAAAACAAAAATAAGGAAAGGCTTTTGCTATGAAAAAAAATTGTTTTTACGCCGTTATGGCCTTGGGTATTGTGGTGGTTTATGTGGTTTTCCTAACTCAGGAAGCCAATAAGACCAAAATAGTGAACGCTTGGGAGGGGTTGTCCCCGTCCAAGCAACAAGTTCAAACGGTAGAAGAAGATGGCCTATTTGCCATGGTAGAAAAAGTAGCAAAAACAACAAACAACTACGATTCGTCTGTTTCTGGAGAGGTAATGTTTGAGCAATTGATAACAGAAGATCCAGAGCCAAAAGAAGGGGTGGTGGTACAAGCAAATATTGCCAACTCCCCTCGTAAATGGAGCTTCGTCCTCGTAAACAGCGGGGATGAAAACATCATGGCTATAGTAGCCACCAATGATGGGCTAGCGGTCGGAGACAAAGTCCAACTTTTCCAAAAAGGGAAAACGGCATACGCTCTTCCCACCTCGCTGAAAGTAGCCAAAAAGTAGACGAAAAGTAGACGAGTTTATACCCGGTGCATTTCATGTGTACCGGGTATTACTTTGCTAAATTAGATAAAAATTTTAAATTCTAAACTCAATCACGTCCCCATCTTTAACAACATATTCTTTACCTTCAGTTCTAACTAAACCCTGCTCCCTTGCTCGCGCCATAGACCCTGCTTTAATTAAGTCTTCATAAGCTACCACCTCAGCTCTAATAAACTTATCTTTAAAATCAGTATGAATAGCCATACCAGCGACAGGAGCAGATGAACCTTGTTTTATAGTCCAACCTCTAGTTTCATCAGGTCCTGTTGTAAAGTAAGTCATAAGCCCAAGTAATTTATAACTTTCGGTAATCAAATTATTAATACCATCATCAGACGCTCCCAGTTCTACCCTAAAGGTTTCTTTATCTTTTTCATCTAAAGTCGACAATTCTTGTTCGACACCAGCATCTACCACCACAAAACCGGCCCCTTGTTCCCTCGCTAAAACTTCTAATGGCACCGTATCAACTGCTTCGTTCCCACTTTTTTTATTAAAAACATATAAAATTGGTTTAATCGACAACAGGTGCCAAGTTTTTGCCAGTTTTTTTTCATCAGCAGTTAAACTAACTGAGGAAGCTAACTGCCCAGCCTCTAAAGCGGTTAATATTTTAGTCAACAATTCATCTTCTTTTTTGGCCTCTTTATCGCCTCTTTTAACTTCACGAGTAATATTATTTTTTCTTTTAGTCACTGTTTGCATGTCAGCTAATATGAGTTCTAAATTAATCACTTCAACATCATTTAAAGGATTTATTTCTCCAGCCACATGAGTAATATTTTTATCAGGAAAAATACGCACCACCTGTAAAATGGCATCAACTTCACGGATATGGGCTAAGAATTGATTGCCCAACCCTTCACCTTCTGAAGCTCCTTTAACGAGCCCGGCGATGTCTGTAAATTCAATAGCTGGCGGAACCACTTTAAGAGAAGAACTGAAAGTGGCTAATTTTTCTAAGCGTTCATCGGGCACAGACACAATTCCGACCGATGGATCAATAGTACAAAAAGGATAGTTTTCAGCTGGTACAGATTTTTTTGTCAGCGCATTAAAAAGCGTAGACTTACCTACATTAGGTAGACCAACAATGCCAATAGATAATCCCATAAATTATGGCTGTAATTTTTTAAGTTCGGCTTGATATTTTTTCATCACCATAATAGCTGCTTGAGTTTGATTCTCGCCTCTTTTAACCCTATCTTCTGTTTCTTTAGCTATTTTTTTAAACAATTCTGGGTTTTTATTAATAATTGGTAGTATTTGGTCTATTTGAGCGTCTGTTGCCCCTTGGCGCTTCAACATTTGACGCATGAAAAAATCTTTAATCATGAAATTTTAAGTAATTTATTTATTTGACACGGCTATAATATGCTTTTAAATCTAACAAAAATATGTTAAATTAGCAAAGAATTAAAGGGCCTTTAGCTCATCTGGTAGAGCGCACCCATGGCATGGGTGAGGCGAGCGGTTCGAGTCCGCTAAGGTCCACCATTCTAATTTTGAATAAATAGAAATCAATTTATTTCTCTACAATAATACTACTGTCTATTTGAACATTATTAATATTTTTAATTTCTCCATCCGGCCAAGCAATTTTTATATTATCTACCCCTTTTTGACCTAAACCAAAAATATAACCATTACTTAAATCTGTCATTAAGCCAACACCAGAAACAACTTGCTTGGTTAAAACCACCCCATCAGTTCTAGTTACTTCTATTTTAGCACCAATAGTATTAGCTCTTTTAGGTATTACAACTTTAATAAAATTATTATCCCCGGCCTGATTTACAAAAGCTTGACTTGGACCATTAAAATTAACCCACACCACATCCGGATAACCATCACTATTAAAATCGGATGTTAACGGGGTGGTACCATAATAGGGATTAGCCAAACCCGCTTCTTTTTCAATAGCTGTAAACTGGCCCGTTGTTTCTTGGAGTAACACTCGACCATCTAACTTGTTTAACTTATGTAAAGGCCACTTAATATAATTTTCTGCCACCAATAAATCGTCTAAACCGTCTAAATTTAAGTCTGCAAAAATAGCCCCCCAAGCAAATTCATAATCATCAAGAGCCTTTTCTTCTGTCATGTCGGTAAATTTAAAATTACCATCATTTCTATACAACCTCCATTTTAAATCTAAAGTTTGACTAGAATTTAAATCACCCCTCGCGGCCGCCTCTGGAATAGTGTTGCCGACATTTGATACAAAAATATCCATATCACCATCATTATCAATATCAGCTAAAGCTAACCCCATCCAAAATCCATAATCAGATAAAGCTGGCTTCTTTTCGAAAGTACCATTTTTTTTATTTTCAAATACCACCACTTTGTCTGTATTGGGGGCTAACACCAAGTCAAGCCAAGAGTCATTGTTTAAATCGACGAAAGTAGCTTGAAAAGTATTTTGATTATAAGCTAAACCTGAGGCTTGAGTAATATCTTCAAACACACCTCCACCCTTATTTTTTAACATCACATTATTAGATCTATTAGCCGGATTATTAAAAGTAGCTAATTTTAGAATTTTAGGTGATTTAAAAGTGCTAATATATAAATCTATTAACCCGTCTTTATTTATATCCCCTGCTGTTAAAGAAAAAGGTACAGCCTCTGACTCAAAAGAGACATTTAATTTAGATTCAGTAAACTTACCCTCATTATTATTTAAATAAAGATAAACTCCATCCATACGAGCTATCACCACATCTTGACGCCCATCATTATTTACATCTACTGTTAACGCTCCCCCAGTGCCACTTTTGTTAGATAGTCCAGACTCAGTAATAATATTATCAAAACTAGTACCATTAAATTTAAATAAACCATCAGCTTGACCTTGACCACCACCAATAAATAATTCATCTACCCCGTCAGCATCAACATCAATTAAACTAGAACCAGCAAACGGGTAACTATCTTCGTGATAAAAATGATTAAAATCTAACTCCACAGAATAAAAATTAGGAGTGAAGTTAACCAAACCCGACTCATCCTCCTCTACCACCTGTCTATTTTGGTCCTGTTTATTAAACAAGAAAAAATACAGCCCTAAACCTAAAACAAGTAGCAAAAAACAGACAACAATGATAATTTTTTTCATAAGTAAAATTTAGTCAATAAACACTTTATAAAAAACTTCTTTAAATTATACCACACCTCAAAAAAAGGAAGGACCGTCCTTCCTTTTTTACCTTAGAGACATAGAATCTTTAATACAATATTTACTCAAAAAATATCACCATTTCTGCTGCCATATCGTGTTCAGGGAGTCCTGAAGCATTGCTCTTTTGCAATATTAAATGACCTCTGTTATTAAAATCTGGGATATCTTCTTCATTAAAAGTAAGAGTACCCGTAAAAGGCACGAACTCTTCTGTCATCCATTCTCCCTCCGCTTCAATATAGCCTTCAGCAATAATTAAACCATCCCAATTAGTTAAGACCACTGGTGCCGTAGCTTCAAAAAACCAATTACCCTTGGCTTCACCCCTTATAACCAAAGGTGAGGTTATGTTCTGTTGTCCAGGTGTTGGACTGGTAATTTTTATTAAATCACTAGCCTCTTTTGGCACATAACTAATACTTTCTTCTTCCTTCACAACATCATCTATGACATCCTCTTTTATCGGCCCATCTTCAAGAGCTATGTTTTTCTGATAATAAAAAATACCTAAAACCACTAAAAATATTAATAACAAAAAACTTAAAATATACTTCATATAATTTATTATAACTTAATTTTAATCTCTGTATACATAAACGCAATCAAAGGCAAAATATTACAATTAATTATTTATGTTGGTTTACAAATCTAAAAATATGTGTTAGTCTTATAAAAGGTATTGGACCTCAGTCAAAAAAAGGAGACGCTACTTTGACAATCTTAACCGCAGACAAAAACAAAGACATGGCCAAACTGCTGGCCATGATGGTTGAGAAAATCAACCCAAAGGTTGAAATCAAGTCTTTTCAAACAGGAGAAGATGTTGTTTCAGCTTTTATGGAGACAGAAGAAGTAACCCTCGTCATTTTGGGTTACCGACTGTTTGGAGGCAAAACGGGGGCAGAAACGGCCTTAGAGTTACAGCAAAAGGGCTACAATGGTCTTATTTTTGCCTTAAGTAACGGCTGTGAGTCAGACTGGGCAGAAGTGAAAGTCTTTGATAATACTAATTTTCACTTCTTCCATAAATGCACTCCAGACGACATGAAAAGATTGGGGGTCAAGTTGGCCATTTACACCGCCCCCACCTCCTTTTAAACAACACTCAAAGTATTCTTAACGAAGGCAATTCTCACTACAGTAGAATTGCCTTCTTTTTTTATTTCACCCTTGCCCAACGATTCATTTGTCTCACAACTAAAAATAAAACAAAAGCAATAATTAAAAAATTAATCACGGCCTCAATAAATAATCCGTAATTTAAAACAATAGCCTCTAAATCCTCATTGGCTGACTGTAACACTAAGACTTTATCTGAAAAATTAACTTGCCCTGTAAAAATACTCAAAATAGGATTAATAATATCTTTAACTAAAGAATTTGTAATATCATTAAAAGCCACCCCAATCACAACCCCAACTGCCAATTCTATAGCATTACCCCGCAGAGCAAAAGTTTTAAATTCTTCTATAATGGTCATAAAAATAAATTAAATATTATTAATTACTGCTTGTGATACAACCTTGGCCACTTTTTTATCAAAAGGTGATGGAATAATTTTATCAAAAGTTGGATTTTTGACATAAGAAGCTATAGCTTCAGCTACCTTGATTTTAATTTTAGATGTCACCTTTTTAGCCCCAGCATCAAGTAAACCTCTAAAAATTCCTGGGAAAACTAAAACATTATTAATTTGATTAGGAAAATCACTTCGCCCAGTTGCCACCACCCTGGCACCTCCAGTTAAAGCTTCTTCGGGCATTATTTCAGGTGTGGGGTTAGCTAAGGCAAAAACAATTGGTTCTGCGTTCATAGTTTTAATCATACTAGCAGTGATAGTGTTGGGTCCAGATACCCCTATAACCACATCTGCCCCCACTATAGATTCTTCCAGTGAGTAAGAGGTTTGATCTTGTTGACATAAAAAATCCCTACTTTCATAAGTAGTAATTAAACTTTTTTTAGCTTGATTTAAATCTGTTCTTGACTTGCAAATTAAACCTTTAGAATCCACTAAACGATATTTTTTAACCCCAGCTTGATATAAAAGAGTTGTAATAGCAGAACCAGCCGCTCCAGCTCCTGTAATAACAACTGTAATATCATTTAAATTTTTATTAACCACTTTTAAAGCATTAATAAGCCCTGCTAAAACTACAATGGCTGTACCGTGTTGGTCGTCATGAAAAACTGGAATATTGAGTTCTTGTTGCAATCTGTTTTCTATTTCAAAACATCTCGGAGCTGAAATGTCTTCCAAATTTATCCCCGCAAAACCTGGAGCAATATTTTTAATAGTTTCTATTATTCCTTCTACCTCTTGAGTAGCTAAACAAACAGGCCACGCATCCACCCCGGCAAATTCTTTAAACAAAACAGCTTTACCTTCCATAACTGGCATCGCTGCCTCTGGACCAATATTGCCCAAACCAAGAACCGCTGAACCATCTGTAACCACAGCCACAGTGTTGCCAACATTAGTATGAGTGCGTAATTTATTTTTATCTTTAGCTATTTCTTGACAAACAGCCCCCACACCAGGGGTGTAAGCTAAACTTAAATCATCTTTATTGTTTAAAGACACCTTAGACTTAATTTCTATTTTACCTTTAAACTTTTTATGTAAAGCTAAAGACTTAGAGCCTGTATTACTTGTTGTCATTTATCAATGGCTAAATTATTTTAGTGATTAAGTTTTTAAAACTAGACCAAGTGTTAAATATAATGTCACCCATTATACCAGATAGTGAATAAATAACATTTCCAGTTAAATTTTCATTCCTACTTTCTTTCTGACTGACTTTTGGGACAACATCTTCTAATAGCAAGTTATAATTCTTCACTGCCCAAATTTCATCAACATAAATTTTATGACCAGGATTAGGTTTAGCAATGCCAAAATTAACTTTTTCAACTCTTGTCCACAAACCACTACTACCGCCAACAAAGTCAGTTATCGGTATCGTTACTCGATTATAAGAAGTACTCAATTTACCCCCTTCTATGTATGGATCTATATTTACACCTGTTGCTGAATCCCAACTAGCCAATTCAAATTTAGACGTTTTGCCTTCCTTGTCGGCCTTGATCCAGAATATGATTTCGTCGTAATCTTTTATGTTAGAACGATAAGCGTCACCACTAAAGGTTAGAGTTGGTCCATGCCAAATAGTTGGCTGGCCTTCAAATGACCAAGCACCGCGAAAAACTTCTGATTGAACTTCTTGACCAATCTTAGTACTACGGGCTCGTTTGTTATCACCCCACAATAAGAAAGCTTCCCAAGTGTAAGTATATTTTTTTTGATCGTCAGACAAGTTGCCAAACAAGTCACTTAAGCCACTAAAAGATATTTGATATTCATTTAAAATACCATCTGTAGTGACGATCATGGTATCACTTGATTGGTGACTACTAGTAACCAGTTTTACTGTTTTTTTATTGTCGCCAACAGAAGCTGTAATAATAATAACAGTTGGACTAATTGTGAAATTAGCAACATTAACCAAACTTGAGTCAATATCTTCATTAAAAGTCAAAGTCAGCTCAGTGCCATCACTTGATATTTGGACATTTTCCAAGATTGGGCCATTTGTATCAACTTGAGTTCTGACTGATCGTGTTTGATTAGGCGCACTTTGTGTTAATCTTGAATTGACCGCTGTTACATAATAAGAATAGACAGTATCTTGAGTTAAATTGGTGTCTATATATTGAGTTGAGCTAGGAGTAGCCACCACTCGACCGTTTCGATACACCCTATAATACAATACTCCAGACTCTTGATCACTAGATGATGCCCAATTTAATTCCACAGTATTCTCATCTAAACTACTAGCACTTACCCAAGACGGCACTGAAGGTGGGGTTGTGTCACTATCGGTTAGCGCATTACCAGTTGGTAAGGTATTTCTATGATCTTCTTTTCCGGGCAACCAGCTAACTGGTGGCATCAAATTTTCAGCTAACAAAGCTCCAAAAAGTAAAGTTTGCGGAGCGGAGCTTTCATGGACAGTAAATTCATTATTAGTTATGAAGCCCCATAAATCGCCATATCTCCAATATTCAGATCTGTTATAGAAATCAGGATAAAACATATAACGACCATAGTCATAAGCCTGGTCACGGGGAATTCCAGTAACTGGACCATAAACTGTAATACCAGGTATTGCCGGTAAATCCGTATGATACTTAAATGCCAAAGAATCAAGATGAGCAGGGTCAGTTGGAAATTGTGAGCCTAAACCAGTAGTCCAAGACATTCCTTGAGGATTACCCCCCAAAGCGTAATCCATAGACAAGCTGATGGCGTTGATAGCTTCTTGTTTTTGACTGGCTGTATATTTATCTCCATCTGGCAGATATTTATCAAACCTTAAAAAGGCATAGGCTTGTTCTATATGCCAACCCACCGCTGAACCCATACCCCAAGTGGGCTGAGATTCTGCCCCTCGTCCGTTTCTATGAGCGTGATTAGACTGTAAACGATTATATTGAGCATTCATCCATTCTTTAAATCTATCCTTGGCTATCGTCAAAAACTTATTTTCTATATCACCAGCCCCTAAAAAGCCCAATGTAAATTCAGAAATAGCTCGTTGTGTTATCCTTGTATACCAACCTGGCCAAAAAAATCCTTCGGCCAAATATGAATCAAAAACACCTTTTTTACTCCAAGAAACAGATAGATAAGAATCTGCTTTCTCATACATTTCTTTATATTTATTTTCATCAGTCAGTCTATAAAGCTCCCCAGCAAGATAAGCCATAGGGCCTCCCATCTTATATCCACCACCATTTGAGATAATATAAGAGTAGGCGTTTTCTGCTCTTGTTTTCAAATCCTTAGCTTTGTCCCCATTATAAGGAGCAACCAATCTAGAAGCTTGTGCCATCGCCCCACCTACCCTAGCGGTATGATAAATATCACTAGCATAAGTCCAATAAGGCAGTGGGTCTTGATCGGCATAATATATACCCCACGGATGTCTATAAGACTCCACTCCTACCCGAATACCTCCATCGGCCTCTTGTAAATTCTCCCACCCCTTAAGGCTCCATAAAGCTTCGTCTAACAGATCTGGAATACCATTTCCAGACTCAGGGATAATGAGTTGATTGTCAGTAAAAGCCGCTGGGTTTAATTCAAACAAATGGAGTAATTTTACAGCCACGTAATAATGACGGTCATAAATATCAAAATCACCGGCATCGTAATGACCTCCTATAAAATCTATCTTGTTTGTTAAAGGAGTGTTTGCATTAAACTCATTTGAAGCGTTTATAATAGAGGTTATATAACCATCATTAAGGGAATAATTATTAAAGTATTTAAACTCTGATACATAAACATCCGCACTATTAGGTGGTCTATTACACCAATCTGTATATTCACAACTTAAATCACGTCCCCATCTGTTATGAAATAACCCTCTAGCCGAAGTGAAAAAAGCCTTAAACACAGCTGTATTACTAACCTTAGTGGGCCAAGAAATACCAACACCAGGTATATGAACTCTATAAATAGCTGTCTCATTAGCTGGCATATTTGATAAATCTATTTGCCTTACTTCTGAATCAGTATCTCTATCATGAGAAGACCTCGAGGTGATAGCGGAGCTATCTACTAAAATTTTAGCTTGTAGTTTATCAGACGGTTCAATTAAAATTTGAGCTGAATCAGGAAAATTATCTAGTGATAAAGATTTCTTTTTACCATCAACATCTGCCCCCATCCAACCAGAAACATAAGCATATCGTTCAGTAGCCTTAGGACTATAACCAACTTGATTCAATTGTATCGCTGGTGTTTCTAGGTACTTATCACTAAAAGGTAAAAGAAAACTTATATCAGTACTGCGAGTATTAGCACCAAAAACTACTTTTTCTCCATCTTTAGTTGTTAAATATGGAACAGGTAAGTTTGCTCCTCCAGAATGGGAAATCTCTAAAATATCATCACTACCTATAGGTTCAGCTAGTTTTAGAAAAATACGGTGTTCAACATCTTGCAAGTTATCATTAGTATCCTTAGAAAAGCCCACATCATAATAAATCTGCCCAGAAGGTCTAGAATGTCGATAAATATCTTCCACGATTATATCACTTCCGGAATTTCGTTTAAGAACCCAGGTGCCCGCCGCCCAATCAAACCCAGTATAATCTCTTATTTCGTCTACACCTTTATCCCACCAATTAATACGTGGGGAATAAGAATGAACTTTTTCATTGTGAAAAACCAACATTAAAATATCTGGGGCGTACATATGAACTGATCGCAATGGAGTTTCTAAATCGGCGAGCAAACCTCCATTAGTCCGACCATGGCCATCAAAAGCCACATCAGCTCCTATTGCCTCTACCCTCACAAAAACATCAACAGCTGCAGCCAAATTGTTTAATCTATAACTATTTTCACTGACTGAAAGAGTAGTAATTTCTTTGCGCTTACTAGTATTTTTTAAATAAGTCGGCTCAGCTGCTATAAAAACCTTATATGATTCTGCTCCAGGTACTTTATCCCAAGATAAAGTCATGCCACTTGAAGTGATATTCGTCACAGCCAGCGCCCTAACAGCTTCAGGGTTATCACCATCTAAATCTTCAGCTAACCCATTTTTTAAACCGGCTAAAATAATAGCCGAACTTGGTATATTCTCATCTAATTCAGAGTATAAACGATAATTACGATTAGTTTTATTGTAATTATAAAAATAAACACTTCCTCCTTTTTCTAAGGTGGTATTAAATCTAATATTATCTTTTGAAGTATTTACAAAACTTACACCCCTAAAGACCAAAGACATATTGTCTGGTTTGCCGGGTGTATCTTTAATATCTACATCTATCTCATTATCAAAAGTTACTGCTTCTATTTCTCCACCTAAAGGGGCTACTTCGTAACCACGACCAAAATTATTTATAACTCCACTTTTTACATTAACCTTAGTTTTATTACCTTGAGTAGTTAGAATACCGACTCCGCTACCCTTACGGTCAACGTTGGCCAAAGTTAAATTATTAAAATTAAATTGATGACTGTTTTTTATTTCTATTCCATGAGAATTTAAACCTTTATTTAAAATGTCTAAATCATTAATATTATCTGCTTCATCTGTATTTCTATTAATTAAAATTAAACCAGCCTTGAACACCCCCTCTGCCTTGTTTTCATTAAATGAACCATAACTTTGAATAGGGGTAGAATTCACCTCTATTTGTTTACCTCGTATATTTTTATCAACACCTTCTATAATTGGCACTATATTATCAGCATGTTCAGAAGGAGTG
>JBFIHK010000015.1:0-14482 GCA_041601795.1 Minisyncoccia bacterium | reverse complement strand
GGTTAAATGTTCTTTGGTTTAGTTTTGGTATTTTATTTTTTATACTGTTTATTTTTTTCTTAAATAAAAAACTAGCTTTAGACAAAACAAGACGAGAAAATTTGGCAGAATCTGTTACTAGTTCTTTAATTGAAACAGACACAAAAGAAGAAACTGCTTGGAGTAAAATTACTAATTATTTAAATTCTGCTAATCCGTCTGACTGGAAGCTAGCAATTTTAGAAGCTGATACCATGTTGGATGCTATGGTTTTGGGGATGGGTTATAGGGGGGAAAATTTAGGTGAAAGATTAAAGAGTGTAGAGCCAAGTGATTTTAACACTTTAAATGAGGCTTGGGAGGCTCATAAAGTAAGAAATCAAATAGCCCATGAGAGCTCTTTTGAAATCACACATAAAGAAGCTGTGAGAGTGATCAGCTTATACGAAAAAATCTTTAAAGAATTTGGTTATATTTAAAATTTAAAAAACACCATGAATTATGGTGTTTTTTAAATAATTGTTGCGGGAGCCGGACGCTTCGCTATTTCACTCCTGGGAAACCCACGGTTTTCCCAATCCTTCCTCCACGGGAAAACTAGAGTTTTCCCGACCCTTTTCCAGTTCGATTCCGGCGTCTGTTTTTTTTAATTTTAGACTTAACTTAATCCGTTGTTGCGTAGATTAAATTAATTAGCGTGTTGCGGGAGCCGGAATCGAACCGGCGTCTGGAGGTTATGAGCCTCCCGAGGTACCTCTCCTCTATCCCGCGATGTAGTAAAATCCTACCATAATTTTCCCCTTAGTGCAATATTGTGGTTTGCAAAAAGCGTTAAAAAATGCATAATTTGTAGTGTTGGTTTTTGTCGGGGTAGCTCAGTTGGTAGAGCACAGGACTCATAAGCCTGGGGTCGTGGGTTCGAGCCCCACCCTCGACACATGACATTTAGGTAAAGGTTTGCTAGAATACTTTTGTTTGCGGTCGTAGCTCAACTGGTTAGAGCACCCGCCTGTCACGCGGGAGGTTGTGGGTTCGAGTCCCATCGACCGCGCAAAATAAAAAATCATCGACTTTTTGTCGATGATTTTTTTAACTAGGTCGAAAGAAGTGAATAGTTTCACTTCTGTTGGGACTCGAAAGACGGAGACATGTTGCTTTGCAAACGGACGAGTCCGGGTAGGAGCCACCCGATATTTTTTCGAGGAACGAAGAAAAATATCGAGGTGAGCTGACGCCGAGTCCCATCGACCGCGCATAAAACAGTTTGACCCTTGTGCGAGAGCACTGGGGTTTTACTCTTTTACCACTAGTTGGGGATTATTGTCATTTTAAAAGATTTAAATTTTGTATAATAAAGACATGATTAAAAGTACACAATACTATACTTTGTCTATAATCATTTTTACTATCGCTGGAGCTTTGCATTTACTGCGAGTAATAAATGACTGGGACTTAGTTTTAGGTGGTTTTTTAATTCCAGTTTGGGTCAGCGTAGCAGTAGTAATACTGCTTGGTTTCATGATTTTATCTGGATTAAATAGCTTTAAAAAATAGCCACTTCCTTTTTTGGGGTTGATTCGTTTAGCTACTAGTATAAAAGTGGCTCTTTGGTATAATATAAATATGAATAAAAAGTACTATATACCTTTTTTAATTATTATTTTGTTGATTGTTCTTGGGTTGTGGAATTTTGTTGCAAATAGAATAGCTCAAGAAGACGAAGACATTGTAAGTGAGGTGGCTACTACTACGGACGCCAATCCTTTTACAGCTTTAGAAGCTGGAGATAGGTTAATAGGAGAAATTTTTCGTATTCCTGGACTAGAGGCAGAAGTGGCTTTAAGTAAGGGGGTGACTGATGTTGAAATTTCAAGTTCTTTAACTACCGGGACAGTGGTTTATTTAAGTTCTCATGTGGTTGAAGTTGAAGTGAACGAACAAGAATATTTGGTTGCTCCTATAGCAACTAATACTGGCGGTACTGGTAATTTTTTATATTTAGTTTTATATAAAAAAACCTCAAGTGGCTTTGAACAAACAAGCGACGTATTATTGGGGGATAGGATTTTTTTGATGTCTCTTTTGGTAGACGACACCTATATTACTCCTCAAATATTAGCTTCAACTTTAACTAGGGCTGAAAATGAACCTTTGTCTGCTAACCCTAGCGAGGAAGCGGTGATAGCTTTTGAAATAAAAAACGACATATTAATTGAAACTGTTTATCATGGAGAACAGTAGGAAGATTTGGTTTAAAAGAAGATTTCATGGCTGGGGTTGGTATCCAGTAAGTAAAGAAGGTTGGCTGGTGACTGTTATTTATATGGCTATTATTATGGTTTTAACCACCGCTGTCGCCAAGGGGGCGAATACCAAAGAATGGTGGCTATTCTTTGCTTTACCCGTTATTTTGACTACTATTAGTTTTATTCGATTGGCTTACAAATATGGTGAAAAACCTAGGTGGCAGTGGAGCAAAAATAAAAATGACAGATAGACTTAAAAACCTCAGCCGGTTTTTATCGTTGCTTCATAAGTTTCAAGCTATAGAGAGACAAATTTTAGTACCCGGTCAAAATAGATTAGAGACTGATAGTGAACACAGTTATCAATTAGCTATGGTGGCGTGGTATTTGGTGACTATTAATAATTATGATTTAGATTTAGATAAAGTTTTAAAATATGCCTTGGTGCATGATTTAGTTGAAGCGTACGCTGGCGATCAAGTTTTTTTTGCTAAAAATTTTAATGTTGAGGATAAGAAAAATAGAGAGGCTGAAGCAGTTAAAAAAATTAGAACTGAAGTTTCTGATTGGCCAGAGCTAGTAAAACATATAACCTCTTATGAGGGTAAAAAAGATAAGGAAGCCCGTTTTGTTTATGCTTTAGATAAGCTTTTACCGATTTTAAATAATTATTTAGATGGTGGTCGAACTTGGAAAAAATTTAAATTGTCTTTAGATCAAATCTTAGATTATAAAACAGATAAAATAGCCGTATCGGCTGAAGTTGAAGAGTATTTTAAAGAGTTGGTTTGTAAGCTCAAAACAGAAGAAGATCATCTTTTTAATAATTGAAAAAGAGCTATTTTTGTATTAAGATACAGATTGTTAATGAAAGCGAATTAGTGCCAATGTAGCTCAGTTGGTAGAGCACTCCCATGGTAAGGGAGAGGTCATCGGTTCGATCCCGATCATTGGCTCCAAAATTTAATTTTGTCTTATATTTATATGTCCGAAGATTTTCAAAAACGTTTAGAAGAAATAGAAAATCTAATGAATGAGGGGGATTTTTGGCAGAATAAAGAAGCTGCCAAAGATATAATAAAGGAGTATGGCGACTTAAAAGATAAACTAGCCGGTAAGGATAGTTTCGATAAATTAAACGCGGTTGTAACAATTTTTTCGGGTGCTGGGGGAGCTGATGCTGAAGATTTTTCACGTATGTTGTTAGAAATGTATATGAAATATGCTGGAAAAGAAGGTTATAATTTGAAATTTATTGATGAAAATAAAAATGACCTCGGGGGTTTTCGTCATGTGACTATTGGGATTGAAGGGGATGGAGTGTATGGTATACTAAAAGGTGAATCTGGAGTTCATAGGTTGGTTAGACAGTCTCCTTTTAACTCTGGTGGTAAGCGTCACACTTCGTTTTCAATGGTAGAAGTGATACCAGAGTTTCCCAAACCTCAAACTATAGAGATACCAACTGATGATTTAGAAATAGAATTTACTCGTTCCGGGGGTCCTGGAGGTCAGAATGTTAACAAAAGAGAAACTGCGGTTAGGATAGTCCATAGACCAACTGGTTTAACAGCTCAAGCTGATTCTGAAAGAACTCAAGAGGCTAATAGAAAAAAAGCTCTCATTCTTTTGGAAGGTAAAGTGTATAAAAAACAAGCAGAGGATAAAAAAAAGAGTGAAGCCGGTTTGTATGTGTCAAAAACAGTGGAAATAGAGTGGGGTAGTCAGATTAGATCTTACGTTTTACACCCTTATAAAATGGTTAAAGATCATAGGACGGGAGTTGAAACAAGTGATATTGATGGTGTGTTTGAGGGTAATATAAAAGAGTTTATAGAAGCAGAAAAACAATTATCTTAAAAAAATATTTTATGATTCATTACGATAAAGTTAGTAAAGTTTATTTTGATAAAACCCACGCTTTAGACGACGTTTCTTTTACTATTGAACCGGGCGAATTCGTGTCTATTGTGGGACATTCTGGGGCTGGTAAATCAACCTTATTAAAACTATTAATAGCTGAAGTTAAGCCCAGTGCGGGGAATGTTTTTTTTGAGGGGGTAGATGTTCATTCTTTAAAGGATAGATATGTTCCAGAGTTAAGGCGTCGTATTGGGAGTGTGTTTCAAGATTTTAAACTTTTACCCAATAAAACTACCTATGAAAATATTGCTTTCACTATGGAAGCCGCGGGTTGCTCAGAAGAAGATATTGCCACTGATGTACCTCATGCTTTAGATTTGGTCGGGCTAACCAACAAAGAATATCACTTTCCTTTTGAATTATCAGGTGGTGAACGCCAGCGGGTAGCTATTGCTAGAGCGCTGGTTAGTCAACCAGATTTAATTATTGCCGATGAACCAACTGGTAATTTAGATCCTTTAACTACTCATGAAGTAATAGAAATTTTAAAAAAGATTAATGAAATAGGAACAACGGTTATTTTAACTACCCATAACAAAGGGGTAATAGATAAACTTGGTAAAAGGGTAATTACTTTAGAAAAAGGACGTATTATTAGAGACGACAAAGAAGGGCGTTACGTTATTTAATTTTTAAAATAAGATTATTATGATTAAAACTAAAAGAATATTAAGGGCGGGAATGACTAATTTTTGGCGTAATAGCGCTGTGGCCATTGCTTCAATTTTTGTTTTGTCGACCACTCTATTTGTTATTGGGGCTTTATATTTAGGTAATGCTTTTTTAAATTCAACTCTAGAAGATATTAAAGGCCGAGTAGATATTAGTGTTACTTTCAAACCAGAAGTATCAGAAGATGTAGTTTTATCTTTTAAAGATAATTTGGAAGCTTTGGCTGAAGTTGAAAGCGTAACTTATTCTTCAAAAGAAGAAGAATTAGCTTCTTTTCGCCAAAGACATGCTGAAGATACACTTTTAATTCAATCTTTAGATGAAGTGGGAAATCCTTTTGGAGATAGACTAGCTATTTTAGCCACTGATCCTGATAAATATGATGCGGTGACAACGTTTTTAGAGCGACATAATCAAGAGGTAGGAGCAGGGGGAGCTGTTGGTGTCATAGACCAGATTAGTTATAAAAAAGATATTGTGAGTAAACTCCTAGCTATTATAAATACCAGTCAAACTATTAGTTTGGCTTTGAGTGTTATTTTAGGGTTGATGTCTATTTTGGTAACATTTAATACCATTTCCCTTACTATTTATACTGCTAGAGAAGAAATATCTGTTATGAGATTGGTGGGGGCAGATAATCCGTATATTAGAGGTCCGTTTGTGGTAGAAGGGGTGTTAGCTGGAGTGATAGCGGCTTTTATAGCTATGATTTTACTTTATCCAACTGTCTTATGGGTTAGAAGTACTACGACGGGGGTCTATGGAGGGATTGACTTAGTGTCTTATTACTTAGCTAATTTCCCTATAATTTTTGTGCTCTTAATTTTGTCTGGTATTATATTGGGGACAGTATCTAGTGTGCTTGCGATTGGGCGATATTTGAAAGTCTAATAAAATTATTTTTAAGTCTCATGAAGAAAAAGAAACAGACAAAATACATCTTTGTCGTTGGGGGAGTTATGTCAGGTGTAGGAAAAGGCATTACATCATCTTCAATTGCTGCCGTGATGAGCGCTCGTGGTTTTTCTACTACTGCTATTAAAATTGACCCCTATATTAATGTTGATGCTGGTACCATGAACCCCACCGAACACGGTGAGGTTTTTGTTTTAGATGATGGCGATGAATGTGATCAAGACATGGGCAATTATGAGCGTTTTTTAGATATTAATTTATCTAAATTAAATTATATGACCACCGGCCGAGTTTATTTAGAAGTTATTGGTCGTGAGCGTAATTTGGAATATGAAGGCAAAAATGTGGAAGTGGTGCCAGATATTCCAAAAGAGGTTATTAGGCGCATAGAAAAAGCTGGTAAACAAGCTGAGGCCGATGTGGTGGTGGTAGAAGTAGGCGGTACTATTGGTGAATATCAAAACATTATTTTCTTAGAAGCTGGTCGGATGATGAAAACTAAATATCCCGATAGCGTAGCTTTTGTCATGGTGTCATATCTGCCTATTCCATCTAAAGTAGGGGAGATGAAAACTAAGCCGACTCAATATGCAGCTAGGACTTTAAATGGGGTTGGAGTTCAAGCCGATATCATTATTGCTCGAAGTGAAGTTCCTCTTGATAATAAAAGAAAAGAAAAAATAGCTACTTTTTGCAATATTAAAAAGGATCATGTTATCTCAGCTCCAGATGTTGATAGTATTTATGATGTGCCAATTAATTTTGAACGGGATAAAATAGGGGAAATATTAGGTCAAATTTTAAAATTGGGTAATCATCGTCAGACCAACTTAACCTCTTGGAAAAACTTGGCTCGAACGGCTAAAACAGTTTCAAAAACTGTAAATATTGCTATTGTTGGCAAATACTTTAATTCAGGTGAGTTTGTTTTATCTGATGTTTATATTTCTGTGATTGAGGCCTTAAAATTATCGGCCTATAGTTTAGGGGTCAAACCAGTTTTAACTTATATCAATTCAACTGATATTGAAACCGATCGATTCAAATTGGCCGATTTGTCTCAATTTGACGGAGTGTTGATTCCTGGGGGGTTTGGTACCACCGGTATTGAAGGTAAAATTAAAACTATTAAATATGTTAGGGAGAATAAAATTCCTTATTTTGGCTTGTGTTATGGGATGCAACTTTTAGTGATTGAGTATGCCAGACATATGGCTAAAATTAAAGGGGCCACTTCGAGGGAAATAGACCCAAAGGCTAAGAATTTGGTTATAAATATTATGGCTGAACAAAAACAAAATGTAGCCAATAAAAAATTTGGGGGCACAATGCGGTTAGGAGCTTATCTGGCAAAATTAAAAGAAGATACTGTAGCCCGCAGTGTTTACAAAGAAGCTGAAATTTCCGAGCGCCACCGCCATCGATATGAAGTAAATCCAGAATTTATAGAACCATTAGAGCAAGCAGGGCTAGTGTTTTCTGGAGTTTCGCCCGATGGAAAATTAATGGAGATAGCTGAACTACCAGAAACAAAACACCCATTTTTTTTGGGCACTCAATTCCATCCCGAATTTTTAGCTCGCCCTTTTCGGCCACACCCTTTGTTTACAGCTTTTTTAGTGGCGGCTTTAAAAAATAAGAAAAAATAATATATATGAACCTTGAACTTATTTTTATTATTGGCCACCTATTTGGAGTAGCTCTTGGGGCAGGTGGAGCTTATTTAAGTGACGTCATGTTTTTTTCTTCGGCCAAGGATGACAAAATTACTTACACTGAATTTAGGTTTTTAACTATTGGTAGTAAAATGGTTTGGGTAGGTTTAACAACTTTATTTTTGTCTGGCCTTGGTTTATTTTTACTTGATATGGAAACTTATTTAGATTCGTCTAAATTTTTAGCCAAAGTCACCATTGTTTTTATAATTTTTTTAAATGGTTTATTGTTTCATTTTTCTCATCTTGAACGTATTAAACGTCATAAAGGTGAACACTTGCCATCCTCGGATGAGTTTATGCGTAAAAGACCTGTTTTGCTTATAAGTGGGGTGGTGTCTTTTATTTCTTGGACTAGTGCTCTTATTTTAGGAGCTATACCTAGTTTGTCTTATCCTTATAGTTTAATCATGGGAGCTTATTTTTTAGTGTTGGCAGGGGCTATTTTTAGCACCCTTGCCCTTTTTAAATATATTAAGTAGATTAATGATAATTGGGAGATCGTCTAATGGTAGGACGACTGGTTCTGGTCCAGTTAATCTAGGTTCGAGTCCTAGTCTCCCAGCCAATTAGTTAGTGAGAGTGCTCGACATGGGTCAAATCACCATTTTTTATTTTAAAATTATAAACCCGACTAGAGAATAGTAGTCAAATAAAAAAAGCCGTCCCGTCGAACAGTTTTTCCTAATTGTCTGTGGATAACTTTTCTTGTACCCACATACCCTGTGGGGGTATAATGGTGTTGTATGAAAACAGAGATAAAATCAGGTGTCACCAATCGCTTGCGGAGAATAGAGGGTCAAGTTCGAGGACTTCAAAAAATGGTCGATGAGGAGAAGTACTGTATTGATATCATTACCCAGTCCTCGGCTATTAGAAGTGCTCTTTCAGCTGTTGAGGATTTGATGCTTGAGAATCACTTGTCTGAACATGTTATTCATCAAATAAAGCAAGGACAAGACAAAAAAGCGATAGAAGAAATTATAAGTGTCTTTAAAAAATCTAAGAAAAAATAATATGGAAAATAAAAATCAAATAATCATTATAGGCCTTCTTGCTCTTATCGTTGGGCTTATTCTCGGATACTTCTTTGGTGGAAGTACTGTGATGTCTGACCGAGGATTTTTCTCAAATGAAGTGATGCACGAAGAAATGGAGGAATATATGTATGGAGATGAGCTTATTGATGAGGATGGAGCCATGATGCATTCTATGGACGAAATGTTGCTCGGATTTCGTGGAAAAACAGGGGAAGCATATGAAGAAGCTTTTTTACGGGGTATGATCGTTCACCACATCGGCGCTATCAACATGGCGGAAGAACTATTGGAACAAACAGATCGTCCAGAACTTGTTAAATTAGCAAACGATATCATTAATTCACAGTCTAACGAAGAAGAACAAATGCGCAGTTGGCTTAGCGAGTGGTTTAACGAGAACTAGGTATGAAAAGTAATATATTTATTGGAATATTGATCCTTGCAGTAATTGGAGTTATTGGATTCATGGTGTCGCAATATTCAGGCAGGAGTATAGTTAGTAATGAGGCGGTAAGTAATGGCGTTGTGGCTACAGTATATAAATCACCAAGTTGCAGTTGTTGTGAACAATACTCAGCGTATTTGAGAAAAGAAGGATACAGCGTTGAGGTGGAGGCTATTCAGGACATGTCTACGATTAAAAAACAGTACAGAATTCCATATGAACTTGAAAGCTGTCATACAATGGAGATAGACGGATATGTAGTTGAGGGGCATGTCCCCGAAGAAGCAGTGCAAAAACTGCTGGCTGAGAAGCCAGACATAAAAGGTATTGGTATGGCAGGTATGCCCTCAGGTTCACCTGGTATGATTGGTTCCAAAACTTCAGATTTCGTAATTTACGAAATTACGCATGAAGGCACAAAAGGTAATGTATTTATGACTATATAATCATGAAGCATGATCATCATCACAATCACACAAATCACGGATCACATGGAATGGGTCATGGCTCTGCCAGGGAGTATTTAAAGCGGTTCTGGATTGTTACATTCCTACTCATTCCACTCGTCTTCACGAACGAGATGGTAGTCGAACTCGTTGGTATCAGTATGCCGCCATTTGGAAAATGGATTGGGTTTGGCATTGCGACCATTATTTTTGGCTTCTCGGTGGTGTTCTTTCAACACGCTTGGCATGAAATAAAGTCTCGTAAGTACGGCATGATGACTCTTGTTTCTCTTGCTGTTGGAGCGGGATATCTTTTTTCTGTTGCGTCAACATTTATAACTACACTTAACACTGAGTTTTATCTTGAAATAGCAACACTCATCTGGGTGCTTCTTTTCGGTCACTATCTTGAAGCTAAATCAAGTAGCACAGCAGGAAATGCTTTGCAAGAAGTTGCAAAGCTTTTACCGAAACAAGTTCATAAACTTGTCAACGGAAATGAAGTTGATGTTGATATTAGTGAGCTACAAGAAAAAGATTTAGTTGTAGTAAAACCTGGAGAAAAGATTCCTGCTGATGGAACTGTTATCAAAGGGACTGCAAATGTAGACGAATCACATATAAGTGGTGAGTCAAAACCAATCGAGAAAAAAGGAGGTGCAGAAGTTGTTGCGGGATCAATCTGTATTGACGGTTCATTAACTGTCGAACTTGCTCGCGTTGGGGAAAATTCAACCGTTGGGCAAATACAGAAACTTATCGAGCAAGCAGGAAAAACAAAACCGCGTTCTCAGAGAATCGCCGATAAAGCATCTGCAATACTTACTTTAGTTGCTGGTATTACAGCACTCCTTACACTTCTGATTTGGACACTCGCAATCGGTGAGACGTTTGTCTTTGCCATCACTCTTGCCATCACTGTGCTTGTTATTGCTTGTCCTCATGCGCTCGGACTTGCTATACCAACCGTAACGACTATCACTACCTCGCTTGCAGTGAAGAATGGGTTTTTCATTAAAGATCTGTCAAAGATTGAAATTATACGAAAAGCTGATTACGTTGTCTTTGATAAAACGGGTACGCTGACTGAAGGAAAATTTGGAGTTACAAAAATTAAAGTCATAGTTGGATCAAATGAAGACGAAATATTAAAAATTGCGGCTTCGCTTGAAAAAGATTCTTCTCACATAATTGGACACTCTATTCTTGAATATGCTCGTAAAAATGAACTGGATTTATCTGAAACAAGTGACTTTAAAAATATTGCCGGACAAGGTGTACAGGCTAAGATTGGTGGAAAAGAATACTTTGTTGGAAACAAAAAGATAATTGAAAATTTCAATCTTAATATCCCAGAAGATATTTCGGGCACAGTCGTGTTTGTAGCAACTAAAGAAGAATTGTTGGGGTATATTACCCTCGCTGATTCCATTAAAACTTCGTCACATGATGTGGTGAAGAATCTACACGCTATGGGAATAAAGGTAGCAATGCTCACTGGAGACAATGAGCAGGTAGCCAAAGATGTGTCAGATCAACTTGGAATTGATACTTATTTTGCTGACGTCTTGCCAAAAGATAAATACAAACACATCAAAGACCTTCAGGAACAAGATAACACGGTTCTTATGGTTGGCGATGGTGTAAATGACGCTCCCGCGCTTACACAAGCAGATGCAGGTATTGCAATTGGAGCCGGCACTGATGTAGCGGTTGAGTCAGGTGATGTTGTACTAACAAATAATGATCCATCTGATGTGGTTAAATTGGTTAAACTATCCAAGAGAGTATATTCCAAAATGATTCAGAATCTTGTCTGGGCCCTCGGATATAACATAGTTGCTATTCCTGCAGCCGCAGGAGTATTCGCAGTATGGGGGTTCTTTTTAAGACCGGAGATAGGAGCTTTGGTCATGAGCCTTTCTACTGTAATAGTTGTGGTTAATGCAATGACACTAAAAAAAATTGAGTTATAAGAGTAGATGAAAAATATCGTTGAATAAACACTAAAAGTTTGTTGGCTAACTAAGGAGTTAAATTAAGACAAGATAAATTGAGATGGTTGAGTAACTATAACTATTGTATTATAAATTTAAGTCCAACTTTACCCTTAATATCTCATTTGTATAATTTATAGACTCGAAGGTAACTAATTAAGTTAAAATTAAAGATAAAAAAGCGGACAATAGAAATTATATGTTAACTAACCGTATTTATATTAACTTAAGTTTGATAGCTATTCTTTTTGTGGTGGTAGCGGGTTTAGTTCAGGCTAACTTACAATTTTTTGAACAGTCGATAGGTAACTCAGCTTATGGGCCCCTGTTGTATGTAATTATAGTAGTAGTGGCCATAGTATTGGCACCAGTAAGTGCCATGCCACTAGTACCTGTAGCGTCTCTTTTGTGGGGTCCGGTGGTAGCTAGTTTTTTAAATATTGGGGGTTGGTTTATGGGTTCAATTATTGTTTTTGAATTGTGTCAGTGGTTAGGGAAAGACTTAATTAGTAAAGTGGTTAATGTAAAAAGGATGGAAGCAGTTGCCAGGAGAATATCGGCCAATTATAGTTGGTGGAATTTAATTGGCCTGCGGCTAACTTTGCCGGTAGATGTGCTTAGTTACGCTTTAGGGCTTTTGACTAATATATCTAGAAAGAAGTATTATATTTCTACCATTATTGGTATTACTCCCTTTGCTTTTATTTGGTCTTATGTTGGAGTATTACCGTGGCCATATCAAGCTGGATTGTTGGTCATTGCCGGTTTGTTGATATTAATTGGTTCTAAAGTAGGTCAAGATGGATAAAAAGGAACAAAAATGATAAAATCAGATAATGAAAAAAACTACAAGAATACACATAGGAGAATTGTCTAACGAGATAGGGCAAACTATTTTAGTAAAAGGCTGGGTACATACACGTCGTGATCAAGGTAAAATGATTTTTTTAGATATTCGTGATTCTTCTGGTCTGGTTCAATCTATTATTTTACCCCAAAGTCCTGCTATGGCAGTTGGAAAAACACTTCGAGAGGAATATGTGGTGGAGGTGACTGGAGTGGTCCGCGAACGCCCAGAACAGAATAAAAAGTCTGAAGTGATGAATGGGGACATAGAGCTTGAAATAGAAGCAATAAATATATTAAATACATCAGAAACCCCACCTTTCCCTATACATGAGGATACATTAAGCGTTAATGAAACTGTTCGTCTAGAGTATCGTTATTTAGATTTGCGGAATGCTCGAATGGCTAAAAATATTGAACGTCGATTTGCTGTGCAAAATTTTACTAGAAATTATTTAGCCGAAAAAAGTTTTATTGAAATTGAAACTCCTTTGTTATCGGCACCAACACCAGAAGGGTCGCGCTCTTTTGTGGTTCCAAGTCGCCTAGAAAAAAATAATTTTTATTCTCTGCCACAGTCACCTCAACAGTATAAACAGTTATTGATGGTGGGAGGAGTAGAAAAATATTTTCAATTTGCTCGTTGTATGCGAGACGAAGATACTCGGGGCGATCGTCAACCTGAATTTACTCAGCTTGACATGGAAATGGCTTTTGTCTCCGAAGAAGAGGTGATGGCTTTAAATGAGGCTTTACTAATTGAATTAGTCGAGAGGCTTTACCCTCAAAAGAAGATTCAGCAAATACCGTTTCCTAGGATGACATATGCTGAAGCGATGGAAAAGCATGGTACCGATCGGCCTGATATTAGAGAAAATAAAGACGACCCTAATTTACTCGCTTTTTTATGGGTGGTTGATTTTCCGATGTTTGAAAAAACAGGAGAAGACAATGTTGATGGTACGGGTGAATGGACTTTTACTCATAATCCATTTTCAAAACCAAAAGATGAACACATGGAAACATTTCTTAAGCAAGAAAATATAGAGGAAATTATTTCAACCCAATACGACATTACGCTTAACGGACTTGAAATTGGTGGAGGTAGTATTAGGAACCATCAAGCAGAAGCTCTTAAAACTACATTTAAAATTATGGGTTATAGCAAGCAGCGGATAGAAGAAAATTTTGGGCATATGCTTAAAGCTCTTAGTTTTGGTGCCCCTCCACATGGAGGAATAGCTTGGGGTTTTGATCGTTTGATAATGATATTGGAAAATGAGCCCAATATTCGTGAGGTTATTCCATTTGCTAAAACAGGTGATGGTAAAGATTTGATGATGGATGCTCCAGCTAATATTTCGACTGAGCTTAAGTCTGAACTGGGATTAAAATAATAGTTTAATAATAATTTTATGAATAAAAAATGTTTTTTAGGGTTAATTGTTTTGGTATTTATTATTATTCTTGTTTTAGTAGGACTTAATAAGTGGATGGGGCAAAATTTAGTTAAGTCATTAGAGTCTAAAAATTTTAAATTAGTAGAATATAATGGTCAAGATTTTTTTGCTCAGGGCGATTACAGTCTTACTTTTTCAGAGGGTGTAATTAGTGCTAAATTTTGTAATGGCTTGGGCGGGGAGTACGTTTTGGAGGATAATGTTTTACAGGCTGATCTGGTGGGTACTTTAATGTATTGCGAAACTCCTATTGGTTTAATGGAGATAGAGAGTGTTTTTAGTAGGATTATAAACGAAGGAGCCACTGTTAGCTTAGAAGAAGTATTAGTTTTAACTGGTGCCAAAGGGGAAGAATTAGTTTTTAGAGTAGAATAATTTTTGGTTTTCAACCGTTTTTATTTAGGGCTATTGTATTATTTATCATTATCATTACAATATATTTACTTTGGATAATGTTAGATTTTTCCTCAGTATTATAAATTAATATAAAGTAAAATAAATGGCCCATTTTGGAGAACACTTAACTTTAGACGGTTATGGAGGTAATTATGATTTTTTAAACAATAAAGAGTATGTACTCTCGTGTTTAAATGATTTACCAGCCAGATTAGATATGACTAAACTATCGGTACCAGAAATATATTTTGCTCCCGGTAATAATGAAAAAGATCCTGGAGGTTGGAGTGGCTTTGTGGTGATAGAAGAAAGTCACATTAGTATTCATACTTTTCCGGCTAGGGGTTTTGTATCAGCTGATGTTTATACTTGTAAAAACGGTATGAATACTAATTTAAT
>JBFIHK010000014.1:0-14716 GCA_041601795.1 Minisyncoccia bacterium | reverse complement strand
GGTAAAGGCTTAAAACTTGTTGCCCCAGCAAGTTTAATACCAAAAGTCTTTTTAGGATCTAATTTAAAATAACGCCAAATAATCATAGCGGCATAATCAGCATCTCCAATCGCTGCATCAATATAATATCTGCCCCATAGTCTTATAAACCATTCAAAAAAATAATTATGCCAAGTCCGAAAACGTTTAGAACCTTGTTCTGGTGCATCGTGGAAAGTCACCACAAACTTTTTTGCTTTCAATTTCCAAAAAAAAGGAAAAAGTTTGGGTCGCGGAAAATGAATAATATCAAATTCTTCCTGACAGGTGAAAAAAAATCTAGTGAAAGAAAAAAAACCAGAGTATTTAGGTATTTTAAAAGTTTTAATAGGTAGCCTCCTGGCTAAATCAGAAATTGGTAACCGACACTTACCTTCTCTATATATTAAAATTAATTCTATTTCATTTTTGTAAGTTGTAACATATTGCTCAATCAATTTTTGCATGTAAAGCGCCGTGCCCATAGCCCGCCGATCTATATCATCAACTATCAACCCAACTTTTATTTTTGAATTGCTCATAATATTTTTTTACCAATAAAATTTTTTATTTTCCTTATAATAATCTGTCATTTTTTTTATACCTTCTTTTAATTCCACTTTGGCTTTCCAACCTGTGTCTTGTTCCACTTTAGTGGTGTCAGCCACATAATTACCTGTCTCATTTCTTTCATAATTTTCAGGCCAAGGAATATGTTCTTTTTTACCTTTTTTAGCTTCGGCTAAAATCATATCAATCATACCCCCTAAAGTAACTCTTTCTCTAGTCCCTAAATTATAAACTTCGCCCGATTGACCAGACAAAGCAATTGCAATTAAAGCTTCAACAATATCATCTATATAAAGATAATCGCGCTCTTGCTGGCCATCGCCAAAAATTGTTATGGTCTCCCCATCTAAAGCTTGTCGCAAAAACCAACCTACAACAGAATATTTATTATGCTTCATTTGTTGCCTAGGACCATAAGGATTGGGGATGCGGACACTGACACTATCAATATTGAAAACACTATTATAATATTGATAATATTTTTCGGCTGTAAGTTTGTGTACACCATAGAGAGATAAAGGTTCTGTCGGATGATTTTCCGACACCGGCGCTGTCATGATTTTTCCATAAACCATCCTTGAAGAAGAAAAAATGACTCTAGCTGGTGACGCCGTATGCCTCATTGCTTCTAAAACATTCAAATGCCCTAAACAATTTATATTTAAATCTAAAAATGGTTCGTCTTTAGAATCAATATAACTTACCTGAGCCGCCAAATTGAAAATAAAATCTTGTTTTTCAACTAATTTTAATAATAAATCCTTATCTCTAATATCCCCCTTAATAAAGGAAATATCATCTCTTATTTCTTGTAAATTAAATTCATTTCCACCATAAAGAGGCAACATAGCATCTAAAATTGTAATCTCGGCCCCCATATTTTTTAAAACTACAGCCAAAGAACTACCAATAAAACCAGCTCCCCCTGTAATCAAAACTTTCTTATTTTTAAATTGTAAATTGTCTTTGTTCATTAAATATAAACTAATCCATAAAAGTTAATTTTTCAATCACTTTAATATTTTTTTCTATAGAAAAACTTTTAACCCGTTCTTTGGCGGCCTTAGACAGAAGCAATCTTTTATCTTTATCTTGAATTAATTCTTTTATACCTTCGGCCAAAGCAAGAGCATTTTTCGGTTGTACCAATAATCCATTTTTATTATTTTCCACAACATCACTAGTGCCACTTACCCTTGTAGCCACTATTGGACAACCTGCGTCCATAGCTTCAAGTAAAGCAATAGATAGGCCCTCCCACAAGGAGGGCATAACAAAAATATCACTCACGGCCAAAATTTTAGACATTGGACTAATATCAATCAATTTAACCACTGAATCTAATTTAGATAGAGATATTTTATGTTGCAATTTATCTTTTAATACTCCTTGACCAAAAATTAAAACTTGAAAATTAGTCACTCCTTGGTCATGCAACAATTTAGCAGCTTCAATTAAAAAAATATGTCCTTTTTGTTCTATAAACCTGCCGGCTGTCACCACATAAATACAATCAAGAGGTAACCCAAAAGTTTTAAGAACATCATTACGATCTGTCTTTATATGACTAAATTTTGATGAAATAGAATTAAAATTAAGACAAAATTTGTCTACAGACAAATTTTCTTGCTCGGCAGTAAAAGTCAAAACCTCAGTCGAACCAACTATTATTTTTCTTGTAAAAAGAGCTAAAAATTTATCCGTCCAAATTTGCCACTTTTTCTTGTCTTGATAAACACTATGCTCATAAGACAATATAACCCGCACCCCAGCTAATATAGCAACGAAACGTACTATCACATTAGTAAAAAACAAATTAGTTAAAACAATATCTATCTTTTCTCGACGCAAAAAAGACCATAATTTTATTAAATTTTTTATATCTAAAAATCCCCTAAATTTAAATTCTATTAAAGAAATATTTTCTGATAATCTGCCCCCTAGGTTAATTTCTGGTTGAGGCAAAAGGGTTAAAACATAAGGGGTGAAATAATTTAAATTTATATTTTTTACTTGCTCTACAAGTAAATTCTCAGCCCCACCTATCCCTAGATTATTTATAGCAAAAACAATTTTTTTCTTTTTAATCATAATTTATCGGAAATATCTTTTAAGGTTGGTAGTCTTGAATCTTTAATAGAGATAATAGGTTCTACCACCTTCCAGTCTATTTCCAAATCAACGTCATTTAAATTAATACCCATTTCATGTAAAGGGGAATATTCTTTGGTGCATTTATATAAAAAATAGGCTTCTTCAGATAAAACAGAAAATCCATGAGCAAAGCCAGGAGGAATATAAAAAGATAAATTGTTTTCTGCACTTAGCTCAACTCCCCGCCACTGACCAAAATGAGGCGAAGTCGGTCGAACGTCAACAGCCACATCCCAAATTTTACCAGACACAACAGTAACTAATTTTCCTTGACCATAAGGCTCTTTTTGAAAATGTAACCCCCTAATAACGTTTTTCTTTGAAAAAGATAAATTATCTTGTCGAAATAAAGGGAGTCCAATTTCTGTAAATGAACTCTCTTTATATTTTTCCATAAAAAACCCTCTTTCGTCTTTTATTTTTTTTGATTCTATTACTATTAAACCTGGTATATCTAATTCTTTAAAATCTAAAGGCATTTTAATTATGGGCTATAAAAAACAAATCAAAAGCAAAAACCCCAGGAAACAACTTAGATAATTTCTTATAACGACCTAGTCCGATTATTCTTACATTTTTAAAATATTTTTCTAAAATATTTTTTAACTCAAATGAGCTAAAATGATTAATATGAGTAGGATCAGATAAAGGCGTATATTTTTTCTGACCAATTAAATATCTCAACCTGTTTTTGAGACTAAAAGCGTTTGGCACCGAGCCAATAAATAATCCTCCTGGTTTTAATTGCAACCTAACTTTTTTAATTATCTCTTCTGGATAATACAAATGTTCTAAAACTTCCCCGGCTACGATACGATCAAAAGACCGATCAATTAAATCAGCCCAATCATTATGTAAATCCATTAATTTAGTCTCTATTCCGAGCTTGCTTGCTCTGGCTAAAGCTTTGCGATCAACATCAACACCTAATATTTTATTACCTTCCATAAAGTATTGAGTTAATGCTCCGTCTCGACACCCAATATCCAATACTTCATTTCCAGAACCTATTAACTTAGCGAGTAGTTCACCGCGCTCCTTTTTTAAAATACTAAAACCGACTTGACGGCTATTCTCGTGGTGTTGCTCATAAATTTTTTGACTACTAGACATATTAATTATTAACGACTATTTTAAAAACTTCAGCTAATTTTTTAGAAAATATATCCATAGTAAATTGCCTCTTAACATTTTCTTGACCCGCTTGACCCATTTTATTAGCTTGCTCTGGATTATACCATAGAGTATTAATGGCTCGATTTAATTGCTCAACATTCTCAGGCTCCACCACTAACCCATGTTGGTTATCAGTAAAATAATCTAGCAAAGTGGCCCTGTCAGAAGTTATAACCGCCTTACCTGATGCCATAGCCTCCAATAGAACATATTGACCAGAACAATCAGAGCCGACCATTTTATTTTCTGGAATAGTTGGAACCACTACAAATGAAGAATTTTTAAATAAACTTGGCATTTCGCTCGGTTTAAAATAACCAATTTGTACATTGTTGGGCAAGTCTTCAATTTCTTTTACATTTCTAGGTAAAGCAGCAATTAAAAGTTTTACAGACAATTGTCTAATTGCTGAAATTAATGTTAAATAGTCCCGTCCAACATCTCGTCCAGCGCTAAAGATATAACGCCCATCAATAACCACAGGAGTTAAGTTTTTATTTTGATAAAAATCAAAATCAACTCCATATGGAATATAATGATTTTTATAATCTGGTAATCCGAAATTTTTTAAAAACTCTTTTTGCGCTTTTGAAGGTGAAACTACAGCGTCTACTGACAAAACGGCCTTTTTGATTACCCAACCCTTAATTCCAGAATTATTTCTTTTTAATAAATTGGACAAATAAGTATTATAAATTACCCATTTAGGCTTTTTAAAACGCAAAATAAACTTACATACAAATAAAGTAAAAATGCCCGACCCAGAAAAAATAACATCGTAACGTCTAAACTTAAATACTGCCGGAAGTTGAGTCAAATTAAAAGAAAATCTCCTAAAAAATTCTGTCCATTGATTTTCCAAAAAATCGGCTTGAATTCCATACTGAGTCATACGATTTAAACCGACTAAATAAGTATCAGGCGCTTCACCTTTTTTATATTGTTCATACAACTTACGTCGCGGGCCAGCAAATAAGTAAAGTACACGTAAATTCATGATTAAAACATTTTATTTTTCCAAGAGATTGGAGTTTTATCATTCACTATTTCTAAATCAATGTGATAATTAAAAGGTTTCGGTCCTTTATCAGAAATAAATTTAACCATATCTTTTAAACCAGATCTCAAATCAATTTTTGTCTCGTAACCCAAAAGACGGCGGGCCTTATCTGCACTACAACTAGCCAATTTTACTTCCTGGGGTCTCTTTGGTATGTATGTTGGATCAAGTTTAAAATCAAGAATATCTGCAATAACTTCAGCCAATTCGTTAATCGAAGTAAACTCGTTGTCTGGGCCAACATTAATAATTTCTTTATTTAAATTTTCTTGATAACCAATTTTGACTAAACTTTCCACCACATCCCCCACAAAAGAAAAAGAACGTTTCTGATTACCATCACCATAAATAATAGGTTGTCGCCCTTGTAGCATAAGATTTATCATTATAGAAGCAACATTGCGAAAAGGGTCATCATATTTTTGACGTGAACCAATAATATTATGAGGTACAACAATCACATATTCCATATCATGAGTCTCACAGATATTTTTAACACTCCACTCACCGGCCAACTTAGCAATACCATAAGGATCTTGTGGCTGAGGGGTCATATCCTCAGTAAAAGGTACTTCGGGCAAAGAACCATATCGAGCCATACTTGAACAGTAAACAAAACGCTTAATTTTATTAGCGGCAGAGGCCGATAGTAATGATAATGTAATACCATAAGTGTTTTGGGAAATAGTAAAAGGAGAAAAAACACTTAACCCCTCATGAGCATAAGAAGCTAAATGATAAACAACATCAACATTTTTTAACAAAACATTTAATCGCTCTCGATCCAAACAATCAAGTTTATGAAAATCTACTCCCGAAGGAATATTTTCCACATAGCCACCAGCTAAATTATCGCAACCAATAACTTCATGCCCATCGGCCAAAAGAGCGTCCGCCAAATGACTTCCTAAAAATCCGGCTACACCACTTATAAATACTCTGGTTTTCTTCATAACGGTCATATTTTAGCACACAACCCTTTATTCATCCAACATCGCCTCACAAATTAAATTTGGGTTCTGTAACCTCAATAAGACCGGGATATACTTAACCAACAAGTTATGAGAGTTAGCGGTATAAAGATAATGAAACCTACAACGAAAACCAATCCTTTCTAAACTGTATTCCAAACTCTCTTTATCCCAAATAAAATAGTGTTTTCCATGTTCAGGAATATATGTTTTAGCTTCATTATTAAAACCAAAACGATTAGGTACCACAATTAAAATTCGGCCATTTTTATTAAGTATTTTTTTTATATTTTCTAGCAACCCAAGAGGATTTTTTATATGTTCTAAAACCTGATTTAAGATGACTAAGTCAAAAGATGCTGACAAATGAAAATTTTCCAAGTCCTGTTTAATAAAATCAACCTTAGGAGGTAATTGTTTTGGTTCATTAAAATAATCAATTGCTACAATTCTTTGTAAATTTGGACAACTTGTCGCTATCCCTGAAATCAATTTACCATTTCCACAACCGAGCTCCAGAACAGAGTCTTTATTATTTAAGTAATTTTTAATTATCTGAAGTAATGTTTTATACATAAATTTTATTTTAAACTAGTATAAAGTTTTTTAGCCAAAAGTGCTAGCTCATGCTTTTCTTTAATCTTACGTCTCATTGTTTGGCCAATTAATTTCTTACTTTTTTCACTTAACCCTAAAATAATCTCTAATTTTTTAGCTAAACTTCTTGGATCAGACTCAGTAAAAGCAAAGTCTTCGCCCAGTAACGAGGTAGCAGACTTATTAGAAAATAACACAATGGTTTCTGAAGCTGAAGCTTCCAATATTGTCTTATCAAAACTACCACTCGGAGTTAAATTAACGTAAACTTCATATTTGTTATACAACTTGGGTGCTTCTATATTAGAAATGGCTGGTTTAAAAAAGACAATATCTTTTATATCTTCGGCTCTTTTTTTTAATTTATCATAATAATCCTGATGAATAGGTAAGGCGTCACCGACTATGTCGGCTGTAAAAATTATATTTTTTTTCTTTAACAACAAACAAGCCTCTAAAAAAACATCCAATTTTTTAACAGGCGAAATCCGACCAAACACTAAAACAGACTTCGGCTGACGCTTGATGTTTGTGTCTCGTTTAAACACTTCGGTATTAATACCTACAGGCATAATAACAGTTTTAGAAAATCTAGCTGTATAAGAAAACTCTGAAGTGCACATAACCATATTAGACATCCAAACAGCTATTTTTGTCTTAAAGTCACCCATCGGGTGATTACGCCATAAAAATATAGTCTTATGCCACAATTTCCACAGAAAGGATCCTAATAAAACATATTCTTGATTCATATGTACAAAAACTGTGTCGTAATTTTTTCTTTCTTGCCAAATATACTTATAAAAATTAAAAACGTATTTTAATTTAGAACGGCCACTTTCTTTACCTAAAGAAATAACCCGAACATTTTGCGGTAAATTATATTTTCCTTTATACAAGCATATGACAAGTACTTGATCAAAATTCTTAGAAAATTCTTCAACCCAGTGGTGAAAAAAACCCAAAATGGGATCTTCTTTGTCTATCGCTTGAGTTAAAATTAATAGTTTCATAAATTAAATTATATATCTTTACCATAAACACCCTTTAGTAAATCTAAATCTTTCCCAGTTTTTTTAAGCAGTTCGATATTTTTTTCTTCCAAACTAGTTAAAACATCTAAAGATTTTTTATCTAACTCCAATAACTCTTTACACAAATTTGTAAAAGCAGAAAAGTCTTTAATAAAACAATGTCCTCCTGCTCCTCGGCCACTTTTGTGAATAGGATTTAAGTAAGTCGGCCCCGTATCTGGATCGGCTGCCATAGCCTCTTTAATAGTATTCCAGTCTCCACCTAATACTTGTGATAAGTCATATAAAATATTGGCGAAAATTATCCTAAAATAGCCTGAAATGTTACGACCATATTTAATTATCTCAGCGTCAGTGGCATCACAAATTTTATTGTAGGGGGCTTTTGGTAAAACAGCCAGCACTTTTTTTGCTTGAATCTTATAATCATCACTGTCTGTGGGAATACCAATAATATTTCTTTTAGGATTAGCTGCGTCATAAGCAGCAGTAGATTCAGTTAAAAACTCTGGACTATGTAAGACGAAAATATTTGGATACTGTTCTTGAATTGACTTGGTTAACCCAGGGATAATAGTTGATTTAATAACAGCAATTTTCCCATCGCCAACCAACTCAACCGCTTTTCTCACAATAGAATCATTAAAACCTTCCAAGGTGGTCGGAGTTGGCACTGCAATAAAAACAATGTCGCAATCTTTTATTTTTTCCTTATTTTTAACATAAGGTTCTTCTAAAGAATAACGAACCACCGAAAATCCTCTATTTTCAAAATCATCAGCATAATTTTTACCAATCCAACCCTGCCCGATAAATCCTATTTTTTTATTCATAAATAATTATATTTTCCACTGAAATATACCACAAATCAAAAATATTTTAGTAATATTTTTAAATTGTCCTCCATTGATTTACAATTTGCTTAACATAATCATCCTCTGTCCCGACCAGCTTCATTTTATTTAAAATTAAACTAGGTGGAGCTGATAATTTTTCCTCTATCATATTAGCAATTTCTTTAGGGTCGAAACTATCCACCGAAACACCAAATTCTTTAGCCACCCCAACATCAGTTGACACTACTGGACATCCCGCTACAACAGCCTCTACTAGAGATAACCCGTAACCTTCATAAAAGGAAGTTTGCAAAAATAAATCAGCTGTTTTATACAAAGAAATTAAATCTTCTTGCCAACCTAAAAATACCACCACCTCTTCTAAACCAAGCCGGTGAACCATTTTTTTTAATTTCTCTTTTAAAGCACCATCACCTGCTATCACCAACCCAACTTTAGCCCCACTTCCATTAATTAACTTCAAAACCTTAAAAGCTAAAGGGATATTTTTTTCCGCTTCTAGCCGGCAAGACATTAAAATAATTTTTTCAAACTGGGGCCAACTCTGATGAATATCATATTTAGGAGTGGTCTGTAATATTTTGTTAGCATTAACAAAAATTGGTAAAACCTTGGGCTCGGTTTTAGTTTTTATTTTAGCTCGATATAAATTATTTTTAATTCTCTCCGACACCACTCTTAAACCATCAGCTTGGGGTATTAAAAAACGGGCCATAATAGATTTAATTTTATTACCGACCGAAAAATTAATAAATTCAGAACTAAAAATATCCGTATGAAGTTGTAGCTCCAATTTAGTTCCGAGTCTATTTTTAAGAAACACTCCCACCAAACCGGTCACAATAGGGTCTTGGCAAGTTATAACATTTGGCTTAAATTTTAAGCCCAAGTAAAAAGCCCTAATTGGTCTTATCATTTTAAACCTCGAATTAGTAGCCAAAGCTGTGACCTTGTCTGATATCTTTAGCTCTTTTAAATAAAGTTTATTTTGACTTTTTCCTGTTAAAACTATCACCCTTAAACTCTCTACTTGCTCACCATATAAAACCAAACGTCGCCCAACCTCACTCTGAGGGCTAAAAATTTTGGCATCTGTTGATATCATTAACACTTTCATAAATTTACGACATTAAAACTTTAAATTCTAAGGCTATCTCTTCCCAAGTATGAATAAAATTAAATTCTCTAACTTTAGCCTGCCATTTTTTATATTCATTTGGGTTTAATAAAGTTAAAATAGCGTCTGCAATTTCAACTTCATTTTCTGGATCGACAAACAAGCCCACTTTTTTTAACCTATCATAAAGACCAGTCTCACGAGTTAAAACAAAAGGTTTGTTTAGCCTAATAGCATCCAAAATCATATTAGGACTAACGTCACCCAAAGAAACCAAAATCACTGCTCGAGAGGCTTTCATTTTAATCAAAAAATTATCATAACTGACATTAGTTAAGTCTAACTCTAGAGACGGATCTTTTTTTTGAGCCAAATTAAACGCTAAAGTTAAGGTAGTTAAATTTTTCCACTTTAATTTTCTGGTTCCAGCTAAAAATATTTTTTTATCTTCATCAACAATCTGATTATCATTTATATCATCTTTAGGGCCATAATAATTTTCTATGATGTTTATTTTATCATTCTTTAACTCATACACTTGTTGCCAAATATCTTGTTGCCACCTTGTAGTGAAAACTATTTTTTTAGCCCGTTTTAAAACCTTTTTAGTTATGTAAAAAATAAATTTATCTTTCAGATTCCAATCGTCATAAGTGGTTTGATAAAAATTTCTTAACAAAACTTTTTTACCCGTCCTTTCAACAAAACCCTCCCACAAAAAATCGCCACCTACCCTAATTATATATGGTTTATTAAAAATAAAAGAAGCCAAATAAACAGGTAAAGCCACAGAAAAAGTATCCAAAACTATAATATAATTAGCCTTAAAATAAGTTGGCAGTATCTTAATCAAAAAAACTACATGCCTTATACCTACTGGCAACTTTTTTTCCGCGCCATAAGTACAAACCTTGACCTCATCGCCTAGTTTTTTTAAAGCCTTGGTTAGTTCTTTAGCGTATTGAGCTGGTCCCCCTATTTGAGGCGGATAAATACCAGTAGCAATTAATATTTTCATATAATAGTGTTAAAAATTTTGGTCATATCTTCTGCCACCTTAGTCCAAGTGTATTTAGCCTCAATTTGTTTTTTAGCCTGCCTAATCACTTGCTCAATTTCAGCTTTATGTTCTGGCTCTAAAATATAATTAACCACCCGAGCAATGTCTGCTGGATTATTTTCTTTCACTACAAAACCAGTTTGATTATTAATTAAAAAATCGCCTATCCCTCCAACCATAGTTCCTACCACAGGTAGCGAAGCCGCCATGGCTTCTAAAAAAGAGTTGCCCAAACCCTCGGAGCGAGATGGTCTTATAAAAACTCTACCAGTAGCCAAAAATTGGGGTAAATTTTTATAAGGGATAAATCCGTGGAAAACTACTCGTTTCAATATATTCAACTGACTTGCCAACCGCCTCAAATTAGCCTCCTCGGGGCCTACTCCAGCAATATGTAACTCTACTTGGTCCGGCAACAAAGGTAAGGCTTTAATAATCAAATCTAACCCATTTTTGCGGACTAATCTAGAGGCGGTCACTAAATTATAATTATTTTCTGTACTTTGATTTGTTTTAGTAAATAAAAGAGTATCCACCCCATTGGGAACCACGCTTATATTAGAGGCTCCCCATTTTTTAGCCCAGTGGGCTAAATAATTAGAGATAGCCTGAACATGATCAGCCATTTTAAAAATATCTCGCCACCAAAAACCTAAAATTTTAGTTCTTGCTTCTATTTTTTGTAAATTATCCCCCTCTTGTAAGGTTAGTAAAAAAGGCATCTGAGGGTATTTTTTCTTAAACAAAACCGCTGTTAAGCCACCGTAACTAGCCATCATGGCCCAAATTACTTTATAAGAATTTTTCTGATGTAATCTGCAAGCTAAAAAATAACCTAAAATAATCAATAAAAATTTGTCCCCCCAAAAACCAAATCCAACTCGATACACACAAACCGAATCCACAGTTTCTTTTTTAGGTAGACTTCTACTAAGTCTAGCAGTAATTAAATCAAAGCTATATTGAGGCAGGCGATCAGTAATTTCCTTAACCGCTATTTCGGCCCCACCAACAAAAGGTAAATAAGCAGTACTAAAAATAAGAATTTTTTTCTTATTGACTACATCTACTTGAACCTCATTTACATCAATTTCGTTTGTATTATTTTGATTTATCATCGACATTCAACATGGCTCTCAAAACTTCTTCTGGTACTTCGCTTGTAGCCGGCTTATTATTTTGAGTAGATGGTTTAGAAACATTATCAGTATTATTAACAGTGGTTTCTTTTTTTGATACTGATTCTTTACTTGATGGGCTATTTTTACTACCCATCATCAATTCTGCCAAAGCGCTTTTTAAGTCATTTTTATGTTTACCGGTACTCTTTTCGTCAAAAGACCTATCTTTAGATTTTAATTTAAATAAAGGTAAAGATTTCTTTGGTTCTTCTCGATGGTTATGTTTAGGTGTCTGAGTCAAAGTAGGTTTGTGACTTTTATTTTTCTGATCTCTATAATTTCTATCAGATTTAAAATCATTTTTAACTTGTTCTGTCTGATTTACATTTTTAACACTGCCATGCAAGTCTGTAATAACAGCTTCCACTTCGGCTTGAGTTTTAGCATATTTTTTTCTTGAAGCCTCTATAACCTCTTTGGCATTATTTTTATCAAGAGGTGCAATGGGAGGTAAAGTGGTGGCTGAAAAAGGCTTTGACCCCACCCCGTCAATAGATAAAGATAAATAAATTTGGGCAAAACCTAAACCAACCATATCTTCTTTAGTAAAAGTCGGAAAAAATATTTTTTCAAAAACCTCAGCGTCAAAAGGGCCTACTCTAAAAGCAACAGTAGTACCAACGTTACCAAAAACAGCGTCTCGAACTTCTTCGGGCATCTGCTCTATATATTGATGAGCAATAGTTAACGCCAATTTATACTTCCTAGCTTCAGATAAAATATCGGCAAAACTTTCATTAGCAAAAGACTGAAACTCATCTACGTACAAATAAAAAGCTGGCATTTTTTTTATTTCAGTTTCTGCCATATTGGCCCGAGACATAGCAGCTAAATAAATTTTGGTAATAAGCATACTACCCAACAAGTTGGCATTGCCTTCACCAATTCTACCTTTAGACAAGTTAATAATAACGATTTTTTTCTCGTCCATTAGCTGTCTAAAATTAAAAGTAGACTCTGGTTGACCTAAAATATTTCTAATTAAAGGATTGGATGTAAATTGTCCCACCTTATTTTGAATAGCCGGAGTAGCTTCAGCCGCAAATCTATCAGTATAACTAGCAAATTCATCCACCCAAAAAGATTTTACCCCAGGATCAGTAATATGAGCCACCACTTTTTCTCTGAATTTTTTATCAGACAGCATTTTATTTACTGACAGCAAGGTTGAACCTGGATACTCTAAAAGAGCCAAAATAGTATTGTTTAAAATATATTCCATTCGAGCCGACCAAGCATCAACCCATATTTTTTTAAAAGCACTCATAAGACCAGCCGCCACTAAATGACGTTCAGCTTTGCCAACATCTTCCATGACATTAAAACCAATCGGATACTCTAAATCAAACGGGGCAATATATAAAACATCGTCCACTCTTTCTTTGGGTATATATTCCAATAAAAGTTCAGCTGTTTTTCCATGTGGATCAATAAAACACATACCTTCGCCATTTTTAATATCCTGAATAGCCATATTTTCCAACATGGTTGACTTACCCATACCAGTTTTACCAATGACATAAACATGCTTAGCCCTATCTTCAGATTTGATACCAAAAGGTATTTTTCGGCCCCTAAAATCAGTTTGAGCAAAATAGTTAATGTGAGGAGAATTTTCCATATACAAATTATAGTATAACTTTATACTAAATTTTAATAAAGGGTATTTTAATTTAACCCTATTTTCAATCTTGAGGTTTTTCCTGATAAACAGATCGGGTATAAGTATTGGTTGGATCCCACATCATCCACGAATTAAGACCAGCATCATAAGTGGCTCTAATTTGAGCAGTCACCATATCCGGTGTATAAGGTACTGGATAATCAAAATCTTGTAACCATGGTCTAATTTTAGACTTAGCAAAAGCTGGCTTAGAATACAACTGAGGTGTAGTAGAAGCAATCGGCCGGCCATTTAAAGTAACCACCACAGTTGAAGTAGCCACCGTCCGAGCTATAGCTACATCTAAAGAACCTTTAACCACTTCATAAGGATATAAATTAGGATCAGAGAAAGATCCGAAACCAGAATAATAATGAGATGGATAAATCATTGGCGAAACATAATCAAAATATGGCAAAAAATGTTCCCAGATTTGACCAATACCCACATCTGAATAATGATTAGTGGTAATTCCAAAAACATCTGCCGACAATATGGCTCCAGTTGGTTTTAACTCCCTCTCTAAATAAGCAAAAAACTCTTCCAAGACCAGTGGTTTAGACTTAGTGCCCCCCGTTAATGGCAGTAATATATCTTTCATATTACCATCTGAAGGAAATCTAATATAGTCAAAATTTAATTCATCAACCCCTAAATCATAAGCGTCACGAGCAATATTAATAATGTGGCGATGGGCCAACTTTGAAGCTGGATCAATATAAGTAATACCTTTTTTATCTTTCCATAAAAGATTAGGATTGCTTAAGCTTTTAACGGCTTCTGTAGGATGATTTTTAGTAAACAGAGGGTCTTGAAAAACAGTAATTCGACCAATAATATATATACCCCTATCGTGCCAATCCGCCACCAACTGTTTTAAATCTGAAATTGGACAATGAGAAACAGCATAAGGTTTTAAAGCTTCATTAAGAGGGTTAAAAGAAATAGCTCCAGTATAATCTTTTAAATCAAGTACAATTGAATTTAATTCTGTTTCGTCTATTAACTTTAAAACATGATTTCTTAAAGACGGAGTAATAGCCGCACAGCTAGTCATATAAACAGCTTTAACGGCTTCTGGGGTTGGTAAATGTTTGACCAATTCAACATCAACCATAATAGTGCTAGTACCAGTTACACTTTTTCCAACCAAACCCGTGGCATCATAAACAGGAATATCATAATTTAAATATTCAACCCCTTCTTTGTTTAACCATAAAAAAAGGCCTCCAACTAACGCCACCACCACTAATCCAAT
>JBFIHK010000013.1:0-14945 GCA_041601795.1 Minisyncoccia bacterium | reverse complement strand
TCGCCTTTTTATTTTCAGTCTACCTAACTTTAATTCAAGCCTTGGCACTAAAGCAATGGTGTGTTTGGTGTTTATGCTCAGCCTTTTTATGTTTGACTATTTTTATCCTGTCTATTTTTATGGCCCATTTTTCTTTATTTGAAGTTTTAAATAATAACTACCAATGGCTAACTGTTGGTATGACAATTAGTTTAATTTTAGGTGTTGGGGGAAGTTCTATTTATAATTTACTTTATATTAAATTCTTAAAAGATTTAAAAATATCTAAATTAGAAAAAGAAACCCTACGTACTATTTCACAAGTGGTTTGGATATCATTAATAGTCTTAACAGCTAGTGGCCTAGGATTATACTTGTCCAAACCAGATATTTATAATGAATCAGCTTCTTTTTTGGTAAAAATATTTGTTATGTTCTTTATTATAGGTGGAGAAATATTATTAAATATAATCTTGGCGCCCCACTTAATAGAGGTTTCTGATTCTACTACCGACACTTCAACCACAGACTTAAAATATTTAAGACGTGTATCTTTAGCCGTTAGCCTAACAGCTTTAGTCTCTTGGTACACCCTACTTGCTTTTATAATTTTACCTTTAAACCTTGAGGCTAGTTTACCTCAATTAATATCTTATTATCTAATTGCTGTTAGTATTGCAATTGTAGCCAGTCAAATCATTGATTATATGTTAACCATCAATAAATCTCATGACGCCTAATTTATGGTCAACTGCCGAAAATATAATTTCTGCCGGTAAAATAGCTGTTTTACCTACTGACACTATTTATGGTTTAGTGGCCTCGGTCCATAAAAAAGAAGCTATCGAAAAAATAAATAACCTTAAAAATAGAGACAATAAACCTTATATTATTTTAATCCATAGTCTTTCGGATTTAGCCACTTTTAAAATAAATCTAACCTCTCCACAAACCACAGTCTTAAATAAACTTTGGCCTGGACCTTTTTCTGTTGCTTTTGATGATAAGTTTTCTTTTAGGTGGCCCCAAAAAAAAGAATTAATACATTTAATACAAAAAGTGGGCCCCGTTATAGCCACCAGTTGTAATCACAAAGATAAACCTCCGGCTACCACCATTAAAGAAGCGCAGAGCTATTTTGACACCGAGGTTGACCTTTACGTTCCAAGCCCTACAGAACCTTTAACCGCCACGCCTTCGACTGTGTTAGGTCTAAACAAAGATGGTCAAATAAAAATTTATCGTCAAGGTGTCGGCGTGATACCAGCTGATTTAACAACAAATTAACCCTAAATACTTATTTTATGAAAGACATTATATCTTATGAAGATTTTACAAAATTAGATTTGCGCATTGGAAAAATTATAGCTGGAGAACAAGTAGCTAAATCAGACAAACTCCTCGTTTTAAAAGTTGATTTAGGTGATCACACACGCCAAATAGTAGCCGGGATTGGTAAGAATTATCAAGTATCAGATTTAATCAACAAACAAGTTTTAGTTATAGTAAACTTAACTCCTAGATCCTTAATGGGCTATGACAGCCAAGGAATGATACTAGCTGCCACTGAATCCGACGGACCTGTTTTAATTTCTCCTGAAAAAGAAGTTTTAGCCGGTAGAGAGGTTAAATAAAAGCGCCCTCCTCTTACCCTACTTAACTATTATATTTTTTCTTATAAAACAAAGTCACTGCTATTGTTGATCCTAAAATACCCACATAAGAAACAGTGTTATAAGATAATCCAAACACAGCCAATAAAATAGCTACATCAACGGTGGCCACCAACCCAGCCCAAAAGACTGTTTTTTTAGGTAAAAACCAAGCTAACAGAAGAACAGCAATCACCAATTCTAAAATCCCCAACAGTCTAAACCAAACTTCAAGCGGGATAATATTTAAAACAATATCAAAAAAAGAAGGCAACCCTCGGAAGAGATCACTTCTAATTACAGGTTCAGCCACCGTTTGATAACCAGAATAAAAAAACATTATCCCTAAACCAAAACGAAGCCAGAAGTAAGCATTAAAAGTATTGAAAAACTTGTTAAGCATATTACGCATCAACTTAATAATAAGTCAAAAGACCCAATAACAACAAGCAATTTGTCCCCACCTTGGATACCTGTTACAATAACTCGTAAGAAAACATGAAGGTCTTAAGCCTTTATTTATTAAAAATTAATTTATATTATGACCGAAACTAAAACTAACAATTCTTACGCCACCCCTATTGCTGTTATTATAGCAGGCCTTTTAATAGCTGGAGCAGTGTTATATGGCAATATAAACGACTCATCTGGAGCTAATCAAAATAATGACCCCATAGCTATCGTTCAAGAAAACATTAATCCAGTTACTAGCAATGACCACATTAGAGGCAATGAAAATGCAAAATTTACTGTCATAGAATACTCAGACCTAGAATGTCCTTTTTGTAAAATTTTCCACTACACTATGCAAGACTTAATGGCCGGTGGTAAGTACGATGTTAAATGGATTTTTAGACATTTACCACTTGAAAATCTTCATGCTAAAGCTATCCCAGAAGCTGTGGCTGCCGAATGTGCTGCCAACTTAGGTGGCAATGACGCTTTTTGGCAATATGTAGATACCGTTTTTGAAACCACCACCTCTAACGACGGTCTAGACTTAAATCTCCTACCCCAATTTGCTACCACCATAGGCTTAAACACCGAAGCTTTTAACAAGTGCTTAGACAATGAAGCGAGCTTAGATCAAGTCACCGAAGATCTAAATAATGCTATTTCAATTGGAGCCGATGGTACCCCCTTTGTGGTCGTTATAGGACCAAGTGGAGAAGCTCTACCTGCTTTTAAAGGAGAGAGTTTACAAAAAGCTGACATAGAGACTCAAGCTTTTATTAATGATTTAATGAATTTATACGGTCAAAAAATTGAAGCTGCTAGACAGTAAAACAATTTTTAATCCCCTATCACAAATTAAGTAAAAACTAACAAAAAAGGCTCAATTTTGGAGCCTTTTTTGTTAGTTTATTTTTTCTATTAATAACCTAAAAGTCTGTTTGATTTATCATGTAAACGAATTTTTTCATGAGCCTTAGCCTCAATCTGACGAATACGCTCGCGAGTAACTCCAAACTCTTTACCAACCTCTTCTAAAGTTCTCATAACGCCATCTTCCAAACCGTGCCTCATTTCTAAAATTTTTCTTTCTTTAGGAGTTAAATCATCCAATATTTCATGAATTTGATCACGTAATATTCTTCTAGAAACATCTTGATCGGGTGGAGCTATTCTTTCATCAGCCACAAAATCTCCTAATGATGATCTGTCTTCATCATCATCCATTGGCGACCTGTCGAGTGAAGCTGTACTTTGATCGATTTTTTCTATCATATGAATCTTTTCCACGTCTATACCCATTTCAATAGATATCTCTTGTGGCAATGGTTCCCGGCCCAAATCTTGAGACAACCTTCTAACTACTTGTTTATATTTAGCAATAGTTTCTACCATATGAACAGGAATACGAATAGTTCGAGACTGATCGGCCAAAGCTCTTGTCACCGCTTGCCTAATCCACCAAGTAGCATAAGTTGAAAATTTAAAACCTTTACGGAAATCAAATTTTTCTACCGCCTTAAAGAGACCCAAATTACCCTCTTGAATCAAATCTAGTAAAGTTAAGTCAGAACTCCGACCAATATATTTTTTAGCAATAGAAACAACTAATCTCAAGTTGGCATTAGCTAAAGTGTTTTTAGCTTCCTCGTCACCCTCTAATATTCTTTTGGCTAAATCTCTTTCTTCAGCTCCAGTTAATAATTTATGGCGCCCAATTTCTTTTAAATACATTTGAACAGAATCAAGAGACGACTCGGAACCAGACCTGGCTTTAGAAGTTTGAATATTGTCATCATCAAGCAAACTGCCTTCTTCTATGACATCAATACCAGCTTCATCTAATTGAGCATATAGGTCTTCTAAAAAGAAAATATCATTTTCTATGGCTGGAAAATTCTTTAGTAATTCATTATAGGTCACAAACCCTCTTTGACGCCCTTGATTAATTAAACCAGAAACTTTTTTAGTCAACTCATCCGGAGTCACTTTAGTACCAGTAATAGTTTTACGATTTTTCTTTTTAGGTACTCGAGAAGTTTTTTTAGCAACAGTTTTTTTAGTTACTGTTTTCTTAACTGGTTTTTTCTTCACCGAACTTTTAGTTTTAACAGTTGTTTTTTTGACTGGTTTTTTAGTAGTTTTTTTAATTATTTTATTTTTGGGTTTTACTTTATTAGCAGTAATTCTTTTTTTAGCTTTTACTTTTACTTTGGTTTTAGACTTAGTTTTAGAGTCGGTTTTTTTCTGAGACATGAATGATATTATATATTTTATTGTAATAATAAAGGATCTTAAACTTTTTTTATTTATCGATCTTTCCCTTAAATAAAGTGTCAGGCAGACCGACTATAAATTATTTTTTAATTATTTAAAAATGGAGATTGTTTAATAGTCTTGAAATATTCTGGCATTTTTTAAGGTATTTGTCTATTAAGTCATAGTTTTCTGATTTTTCAGCTTCTTTTAACTTTTTAGTATAAATTAATAATTGATTCTTTAAATATTCATTAATAAAGCCTGCCGCTAACTCTTTTATATACTCATCAAAACGATTGTCGTCTGTATACATTAAGTCAACTTCTAACAATATTCTATTTTTATCAGCTTGTAATTTTTCTATAGCTGAAACTAAATTCTCTTCCCCTAAAACTTGAGCTATTTTTTTAAAAACCTCATCTTCAGTAAAGTCTTTGTCTCCATAATTTTTCCACCACAAACCTAAAAGATGAGCTAAAGTTTTATTATTTTTATTATTTTCAGAAACCATATCTGAAGAATTAAATATTTGTTTTTCTCTTTTTTCCACTTCTGGAGTAGTTGTACTTTCATATAAATCCTGCCAAATTATTTCTTCTGCCAGGGTGGTGACATCGGATATGTTTTTAACATAATGAGCTTTATCGGTTAATCTATTAATTTTATTAATAATAGGGTAAATCTCTTCACTAATAGCCTTAGACAACGTTCTTTTATCTGGATATTTTTTAACCAATAAATCTAAATAATACTCAACAACGTCTATTGGTTTAACTATAATCTGTTTTAAAGTTTCAGGTTTATCTTTAGCCAAATCCGCTGGATCTAAACCTGTTGGGATAGAAGCCACTTTCACTTCTAACCCCGCTTCAAAAATTATTTCTAAAGCCCTTTTCATCGCTTTGACTCCAGCTTCATCTGCATCAAAAGCCATAATTAAACAATTGGCTAAGCGCTTTAAAATAGCCACATGTCCAGCAGTTAAAGCTGTACCTGAAACAGCTATAGTATTTTGAATACCTACCTGATGAGATAAGACCACGTCCATTTGTCCTTCCACCAATATCACTTGGCCTGTCTGCCTGATAGAGTTTTTAGCAAAATTATAAGCATAAAGCACCTTAGACTTATCGAACAAAGAAGTTTGAGGAGAATTTATATATTTAGCACTTGTCCCCTCATTTGATGTTGTCCCAAAGATACGGCCAGAAAAAGCAATTGGCCGACCATGTAAATCAAAAAGAGGAAACATGATTCGAGATCGAAAACGATCATAAACCACCTGTCGACCATCTTTAGCTGTTGTTTCTATAATCAAACCTGCTTCTAATTGATTTTTTTTAGAAAAACCTAAGGTGTTTAAATGATCATGCAAAGACCTCCACTCATCCAAGGCAAAACCCAATCTAAAAACATCAAAACTATGTTCATTAACACCACGACTTTCTAAATAAGATTTAGCTTGCGTGTTTGATTGTAAGTTTTTTTGATAGAAATTTACGGCCTCTTCTATCACATTTAAGATATTGTCCTTGTTATCTTTATCGGTTTTAGAAAAATTCTGCTGATTTAATTTGATTCCAGCTTTTTCAGCCAAAATGTTTAAAGCTTCTTTAAATGACACTCCGTCAATAGCTTCGATGAAAGAAAAAATGTCACCTCCTTGATTACACCCAAAACAATGATAATTTTGTCTTTCGGGTGACACAAAAAATGACCCTGTCTTTTCATTATGAAAAGGACATTTACCCTTGAAATTAACCCCAGCTTTTTCAAGTTTTACATACTGGGAGATAACATCAACTATATTCAGTCGATCTTTAATTTGGTCTACAGGTGAAGACATTTAAAATGATATTTTTAAGATACCCAATCTCACCAACACTATTAATGATTATAACTTTTAATAATCGTAACGAGCTGGGGTTTCTTTTTCCGCTATCTCATTATAATCCTTTATCAACCCTGTACCAGCCGGAATCAAACGTCCGATAATAACATTTTCTTTCAATCCTCTCAAAGTATCAACGCCACCTTTTATAGCAGTATTAATTAAAATACGAGTCGCGTGCTGGAATGAAACTGAAGACAAGAAACTAGTGGTGGTTAAGGCTACTTCTGATATACCTAAAATAACTTGATCAGCCTCGGCTTCTGTACCTTTTATCTCCTTAACCCTATCATTTTCTTGAACTAACTCGACATTCTCCACTATTTCACCAATACTAAACTTAGTCGATCCGGGGTTTTTAATCTTACGACGAGAAAACATTTGTTTAATAATTAATTCTATATGTTTCCTTGAGATATAAACTCCTTGCAACTGATAAATAGCATTGGTTTCTTGGATAATATAATCTTCTACTGCCTGACGGCCAGCTAGTTTATAATAGTCTAACAAATCTACAGATCCATCAGTCAAAAGTTGACCTGGTTTTACCTGATCTCCTTTATTTACAAGCAACAACCTGGTTGGAGAAACAGAATACTCAATAGTGCCACTTTTCGAAGTCTTTTTCTTGCTTTCTCCATCAACTAAAATCTCTATTACTTGTTCTTTTTCTTCTTTGCGCACAGAAGCCACTGTACCACCAACTTCGGAAATCAAAGCTGCCCCTTTAGGTTTTCTTCTTTCAAATAATTCTTCTACTCGAGGCAGTCCTCCCACAATATCTCCCCCTGCAGAACCAACTCCTCCAGCATGTTTAGTTCTCATTGTTAATTGAGTACCCGGTTCCCCAATAGCTTGAGCCGCTACAATACCTACCGGCTCCCCTATTTTTACCAAAGTAGATCGGCCAGGATCAGAACCATAACAAGTTTGACACACTCCTCTACTGGCTTTACAAGTCAAAGGTGTCCTAATATGAGCTTCTTTAATATTTAACTCTTCAATCAAATCTGCGTCTCCTCTTGAAATTAAGTGGCCCACTGGGAACAATTCTGTACCATCAGCTTTAGAAATAGCAGACAATAGGATACGTCCTTTAACACTGTTGGCGATTCCAGAATCAAACCCTAAAATATGGCTTTCATTTATTAATTTACCTTGAGTATCTCCACAATCAGCTTCGGTCACTACCACATCTTGAGCCACATCAACTAATTTTCTAGTTAAATATCCAGCTCTAGCAGTATTTAAGGCAGTGTCTGCCAAACCTTTTCGTGAACCATGAGTTGTAATAAAGTATTCTAGTGGTGATAGACCTTCTTTATATGACGGCACCACTGGGAAATCGATTTGACGACCATTAGGACTCACGATTAATCCTTTCATCCCCACCATTTGAGTTACCTGACTATAAGAACCTCTGGCTTTAGATGTCACCATATCAGAAACCGAACTATCTTTTTCCAAAATAGAAGGAATGATTTTTTCAATTTCACCTCGAGCATGAGTCCAAATTTCTATAAACAATCGGTATCTTTCTGCTTCAGACAATAAACCATCCTCAAACTGATCTTCTAATTCATGAGTTTTAGCCCAAGCATTTTTTATAATATCTTTTTTAGCTTCTGGCACCATCACATCATCTAAGCCCCAAGTAATACCTGATTTAGAAGCAAATTTAAAACCAAAGGCTTTAATTTTGTCTAAAATATCCGGAGCCTCATCAACAGAATACTCGTCTAAAATGTGATTAACGATTTTATTCATTTCACCGCCTGTCATCACTTCATTTATAAAAGGTAAATCAGATGGTAGGGTGTAATTAAATAAAATTCGTCCTACTGTAGTTTCAAATATTTTACCAGACAAATCGCCATACTTACTTTCCTTACCTCCCACTACTTTAATTGGTTCTTGTAAAATAATTTGGTCAAAATCATAAGCCATAATGGCGGCATTTGGAGAAGGGTAAACTTTTAACTCCTCTGCATCTTTTTTGTCTGACATTATTTTAGTCACCCAATAACAACCCAACACAATATCCATTTGCATTGATACAATTGGATCTCCAGATCCAGGTTTTAAGAGATTTTTATTAGAAGCAATAATTTCTCGAGCTTCTTTTTGAGCGGCCGCCGATAAAGGCACATGAACAGCCATTTGGTCACCATCGAAGTCAGCATTGAAAGCAGGACACACTAAAGGGTGCACTTGAATGGCGTTACCTTCAATTAATACAGGTTGAAAAGCTTGAATTCCCAGACGGTGCAAAGTTGGAGCACGGTTTAATAGAACTCTTTTATCTTTAATTACATCCTCTAAAATAGCCCAAACTTCTGGAATACTTTCGTCAATTAACCTACCAGCGCCTCTAATATTAAAAGCTAATTCCTGAGCCAAAATATCAGCGATCACAAAAGGCCTAAACAACTCTAAAGCCATGTGTTTAGGTAAACCACATTGAGACAACTTTAATTCAGGACCAACCACAATCACTGATCGTCCAGAATAATCAACTCGTTTTCCAAGTAAGTTTTGACGGAAACGACCTTGCTTACCACGTAAACTGTCAGCCAAAGATTTAAGAGGTCGTCTTTGAGCTTGACTCATAGCTGACTCACCAGCTTTTCTAATGGTGTTATCTATTAAAGCATCAACTGCTTCTTGTAAAATTCTTTTCTCATTTCTTAAAATAACATCTGGGGCTTTTAAATCGATTAATTTTTTCAACCGATTATTACGATTGATTACTCGCCTATATAAGTCATTAACATCAGATGTAGCATGACGACCTCCGTCTAAAGCGACCATTGGACGCAAAGCTGGTGGAATAACTGGAATTACTTTTACAAACATCCATTCTGGCTTAACCCCTGAACGACGTAAAGACTTTATTAAATTAAATCTTTTTTGTAGCTTAACCCTCTCTACCGCACTTACTTTATCTAAATCTTCTAAAATTTCTTTTTCCATTTTCTCTAAATCCAATTTAGAAAAAATATCATCTATCGCCTGAGCACCAATACTAGCCTCAAAAACAGTTCCGTATTTTAAAGATAAACGATGATAAGTCACTTCATCTAAAACTTGCCACTTGCGCAAAGATTGTAATTGAGTTTTAGCATTACTTAAAGCTTCTTTTAACCCATCTTTTTCTTCTTCTGTTTTTAAATCTTTAAATCGAGTTTTATATTCGTTATCTAGTTGTTTTAAAATTTTAACTCTTTCCCCCTCGCTAACGTCAGTGACAATATATCCAGCAAAATAAATTACCTTTTCCAAGTCACCAATAGATAGCCCCAACAATGTACCTATTCGAGACGGTACACTTCGTAAAAACCAAATGTGAGCCACTGGTGTTGCCAATTCAATATGACCCATTCTTTCTCTTCTAACGACAGATCGAGTAACTTCAACACCACATTTTTCACAAATAATACCCTTATAACGAATTCTTTTATATTTACCACAATAACACTCATAATCTTTTTCTGGCCCAAAAATACGTTCATCGAATAACCCTCCTCGTTCTGATCGACCAGTTCTATAATTTATAGTCTCTGGTTTAGTAACTTCTCCATAAGACCATTCTCTAATTCTATCAGGTGAAGCTAATTTTAAAGTGATAGAATCAAAATCTTTATTGTTTTCTGTAATAGTTGTAGATGGCATAATAATATGATTATTTAGTTAAAACTAATTTAAATTTTCATCGTCATACTTCAATTCAATATCAAGAGATAACCCCCTGAGTTCATTTAAAACTACATTGAAAGAAGCTGGAATATTAGGATGTTTAATATTTTCGCCTTTAACTAAAGAATCAAAAGCTTGAGACCGACCAGTAATATCGTCTGATTTTATCGTCAACATTTCTCGCAGTGAATAAGCGGCTCCATAACCTTCCAAAGCCCAGACTTCCATTTCTCCAAAACGTTGTCCTCCTCCCTGGCTTCGTCCACCTAAAGGTTGTTGCGTAATTAAAGAATATGGCCCAATAGAACGCATGTGAATTTTATCTTCTACCATATGAGCTAACTTCAGAATATACATATAACCAACAGCTACATCTTGATAGAATTTATCCCCCGTAAAACCATCATAAAGAGCCACTTTACCAGAACGATCAAACCCAGCTTTTTCTAATTCGTCCTTTATTTCATCAGCTGTTACCCCCATAAAGACAGGAGTGATAGCTTGATAATTCAAAGTATGAGCCGCTAGCCCTAAATGCATTTCAAAAATCTGACCCAAGTTCATACGACTCGGTACACCCAGTGGAGTCAAAATAATGTCTACTGGTGTTCCATCAGCCATATAAGGCATATCTTCCTCTGGTAAAACTCTAGAAATAACCCCTTTGTTACCATGGCGTCCAGCTAATTTATCACCGACAGAAATATTTCTAATTTGAGCTACTTGCAAATAAATTCTTTTGATAATTCCAGAATCTAATTTGTCGCCATTTTCTCGAGAAAAAACTTTTATACCAATCACCCGACCTCTTTTACCGTGAGGAACCCGAAGTGAAGCGTCTTTAACGTCTCGAGCTTTTTCTCCAAAAATAGACCGAAGCAATCTTTCTTCTGGGGTTAATTCTGTTTCTCCTTTGGGGGTGATTTTACCAACTAAAATATCCCCTGGTTCTACTTCGGCGCCAACACGAATAATACCGTCTTCGTCTAAGTTTCGTAATTTAGCCTCACCAACATTGGGAATATCATGAGTAGTAATTTCAGGCCCTAATTTAGTATCTCTAACATCGGCTTGAAATTCTTCTATATAAACACTAGAAAATTTATTATTTTTTATTAATCGTTCAGAAATAATAATCGCATCTTCATAGTTGGAACCATACCAAGACATAAAAGCTACTAAGGCGTTTTGCCCTAAAGCAGCTTGGCCACCTTTAGTCGAAGAAATGTCGGTCAAAAATTGACCTTTTTTAACTTTTTCACCCAAAGAAACCACTGGTTTTTGATAGAAAACTGAACTGTCATTAGTTTTAGTGTAGCCCACCAATTCATAACTATCTGTTTTACCATCCTCTCTCTTTATTTCTATTTTTTTACCATCAACAGCAGCTACTATTCCTGCAGAGCGAGCAACTACTAATCGGCCAGAGTCCCCTGCGACTTTGCTTTCAACACCAGTGGCCACCAAAGGTACTTCAGGAATTAAACAAGGCACAGCTTGTCGTTGCATATTTGAACCCATCAAAGCTCTGTTGGCATCGTCATGCTCTAAAAACGGTACCATTGAAGTAGCAATAGAATAAGCTTCATTAGGAGCTACGTCTATAAAATCCACTTCATTCGGACTAACTAAACCGGGTTTAGTTTTAGTTCGAACTTCTATTTTTTCACCCAACAACTTACCATTGTCATCATAAGGTACTGCTCCATGAGCAATGTTGTATTTCTCATCATCAAGGGCATTCATATATACCAATTCAGGTGTAATTTTGCCATTTTTAACTCTACGAAAAGGAGCTTCTATGATTCCAAATTCATTTACCCTAGAAAAACTAGCTAAACGCAAAATAAGTCCAATATTTGGACCCTCTGGAGTTTGAATTGGACAAACTCGACCATAGTGAGAAGTGTGCACATCACGAACATCAAGACTGGCTCGCTCTCTAGTTAAACCACCAGGACCTAAAGCCGACAAGGTTCTCATATGTTCAACCTCGGCCAAAACATTTTCTTGACTCATAAATTGAGACAATTGATTAGTAGTGAAAAATTCTTTCAATCGAGCTTGAAGTGGTCTAGGGCTAATAAGTTGTACTGGCAACATAGTGGTAGCATCCACAGTCGACATTCTATCTTGAATGTTACGCTTCATTTGAGTCATTCCCACTTTTAATTTTTGTTGTAACATCTCCCCCACTGATCGTACTCGACGATTACCTAAGTGGTCGATGTCGTCAGCTTTAGAACCTTTAGTTGTGTTTAAAGTAACAATATGAGACAAAATAGTCACAATATCATCCAAATGAATCACTCTATCCTCTTTAGTGTCATCAGTAATTTTTTTACCAAATCTGTCGTTAAACCGTAATCGCCCTACCACTGAAAAGTCATATTTCTCTCGAGTAAACAAGGAAGTGATAAATTCTTTAGCATTAGCTACAGTCGCTAAATCAGAATCTCTTAATCTTTTATAAATATCCAGATAAGAATCATCAACAGATTTAGCATGATCTTTTTCGATGGTCGCTTTAATATAAGACTCATCAATACCAGCCTTAGAAAAAATGCTTACAATATCTTCATTTTTAAGTGGCTTACCTTCAATGTCGGCCATCACACGAAGAAGGGCCGTTGCAGGAAATTTTCTTTTACGATCTATTCTAATATAAATAGCTTTGTCAGCTTCAGTTTCAAATTCTATCCACACACCCCTTGATGGAATAATTTTAGCCCCAAAATATTTATTACCCCGTAAAATATTTTCGGTAAAAAAGACACCTAAACTTCGAGCTAGCTGTGGCACAATAATCCGCTCAATACCATTTATAATAAAAGTACCGTGAGCGGTCATAAGAGGGAAATCAGCCAAAAAGATTTCTTGCTCTTTTTCTTCATTTAAAGTTTTGTTTAACAATCTCACTTTAACCCGCAAAGGTGCATCGTAAGACAATTTTTGCTCCTTGGCATAATACTCGTCGTATTTTGGCTGATCTAATTCAAAGCTAGTAAAATCTAGTTTGAATTTTTTGTCTGAATAATCTTGAATTGAAGAAAATTCTTCAAATAATTCTTTAAAACCTTCCCGAACCAACCAGTCAAAAGAAGCGACTTGTAACTCACCTAAATCTGGCATTTCATGTAAAGGCTTTTTAGCTTGCGAAAAATATTTCTGTTCCAACATAAAATAAAGTAACGGCGATATATCGCCTTTTTATATAAAACTAATAATTTTTAACTATTTTGTTATGATTCTTCCCTCTCACAACAAGGACTTAACTTATTAGACAATAAAGTCTAAAAAAAACGGAGATGTTCGCAAGACACATATTCAAGCTCAGCCATAACTCAATCTTGCTTGTTAGTAAGTAAATACTAGCAGAAATTGTAAATATGTCAAACAAAAATCTAACTTTAAGCTTTAAAAACTAAGCCAAGTCACCTTTCTTGTTTTTTAGAGCTCGCCAAGCCTCTATATCTTTATGATGACCAGAGAGTAGCACTTTTGGTACTTTATATTTTTTACCTTTAAATTCTAATACTTCAGGCCGAGTATAGTTTTCAGAACTAGCATTACGCTTATTTTCTAAAGACTCATTACTACCCAAAACCCCCGGAATTTGACGCGACATAACGTCTAGTATCACCAAGGCTGGTAATTCTCCTCCAGTTAAAATATACGGCCCAATACTAACCTCTTCAGCTCTTAAGATTTTTTGCACCCGAGCATCAATCCCCTCGTAACGTCCCGCAATTAAAATAATATCAGTATAAGAACGCGACCATTTTTTGGCCTCTTTATTAGAAAACTCCGTACCTCCTGGTGCCATAATAAGAGTTTTTATTTTTTTGCCATCGGTTTTCTCTTTAATACTAGCCACCGCTCGTAAGATGGGTTCAGCCGACAGTAGCATCCCCGGCCCACCCCCAAAAGGTCTATCATCCACTTTGTGATGCTTATCTAAAGAAAAATCTCGAAGGTTATAAACTTGAACGCGAATTAAATTATTTTTTAATGCTCGTCCAATAATAGACTCCTTTAAGTAGCCAGTAACTAGGTCTGGGCAGACAGTAACAATATGAAAATTAATCATCGACTTTACTATACAATAGATTGACAGTATTTCAAGACTCTTGTTTATTTTATATCTAAAACCAACCAAAATCTCAAATTTAGGGAGTTGTAAGCTCAACAAAGTAAGCGCTCCAGGTGATTCTCTTTTTACTTTTTACTCATACCAAAACACCACCTATTTTAGGGGGTCGCGAACTCGACGGAGTAAGCGCTTCAGGATTTTTCAAGCCCTGAAAAATCCGTACCCTAAAACAGGTGGTGTTAAAAACGAGTTTACATTTTCAAATCCTCCATCGCTCTATCTACAGACTCAGAAGCTGAAGTTGAAGTTGTGGGAGCACCACCAGATCTTAACCCTCCTTCTGGTTCACTAATTTTTAGATTTACTCGAGCATTATTCTTCATTCCTACCACTCTCAGTAAAGTTCTAATAGCTTTAGCGGTATTACCTTGACGGCCAATAATTTTACCCATATCTTCTGGATTAACGTCAAGAGTTATCAAGACCCCCATTTCATCAACTTTACGATCAACTTTTACATCTGCTGGATGGTCTACCAAAGCCTTAACTACCATTTCTAAAAACTCTTTATCATGATACTGATCAGACATATTATTTTTTAACTATAAACTATTTGTAAAAACAGCCAAAAACGACTCTTCTGACTATTATTATATATTTTAAATAAATACCCAAACTCTGTCAAAAAAAGTCTGGGTATTTGTTTTTAATTTAAATTAGGAGAATTTTTAAGCTTTAACCGCCTCTTCGGCTGGAGCTTTTTCTGCTGAATCCTCTGGGGCGTCTTCTGGGGCTGGTTTTTCTTCAGCTGGGCTTTCTGTATCTGTAGTAGGTGTTTCTACTTCTTCAACCGCCTCTTCTGTTTTAGTTTCAACTTCAGCCTTTACTTCTGCTTGTGATTCTTCTTTTTTTGGTTCAACGG
>JBFIHK010000012.1:0-20559 GCA_041601795.1 Minisyncoccia bacterium | reverse complement strand
GTTTTGGTTTGAGATTATTCATTTCAAAATTATACCATAATTCTAATTTTGTTGAAGAGTGGTTTGGGTATTGAGTCCTACTCACAAGGTAAGTAGTTGCTTTTTTCGGCTCCGCGGGCAGGACTCTTGAGCTACACTCGCTGGTACTTTTCGATTAAATATTCTTAGCAGATATTTAATAACGAAAAGTCTTTCTCGTCCTGACGTGAGTGAAGCAGTTCACTCATTCCCGCGTCACTCGCACAGAAAAAACCAGACAGAAGTCTGGTTTTTTCTTTTGCTCGCTCCGCGGGCAGGACTCGAACCTGCGACCAATCGATTAACAGTCGACCGCTCTACCAGCTGAGCTACCGCGGAATATGTAGTTTTGTAAGAACTATCTAATTACCATGATTGATAACCAGAATAATTATTACAAGAGAGAAATATATAAATATACTATAGAACAGCTAGATTGTACCAAAAAGTTTTAAAAAAGTAAAAGAAATTTAGCATAAGGTGAATTTTGGTAAAAGTGGACAACTAATTTCTTTTTTAGTCTAATTATTTTTATAATAAGTATTATTAACTAAGTTATTAGTATTTATGGATTTAACTCTTTTTCTAACTCAAGTGGTTGGAATTTATCTAGTTTTAATAGGTCTTATTTGTATCGTTAGAAGAAAAATGATGATGCAGGCTATGGGTGATGTGGTTACTAACAAGTCTTTATTGTATGTGGTAGCTATTTTAGAATTATTTGCTGGGGTGGCACTAGTCGTGGGGCATAATATTTGGGTATGGGGGGCTCCAGTTATTATTACTTTGGTTGGTTGGTTAATGTTGATTGAATCTTTATTCTATTTGGCCTTGCCTTATTCTTGGGTCAAAAAGATTTTCCGTGTTTTCAATACTAAAGGTTGGTATGTAGGCGGGGGAGTAGTTTGTGTTTTACTTGGTTTGTACATGGCGTCAATTGGTTTTGACTTGGGTTTGTTTGATTTTCTTGGTTAAAATATCTTAAAATCAGATAAATTGTAAAAAATATCCGCCTTAAAAAAGCGGGTATTTTTAAATTGAAGACTTATGATACAATATTCTAGATGAAAAATACGACTACAATTTATGTTTCTTTAACTTTTTTGTTTTTAGCGGCCTCTGCAGTAGGTGGAGGAGCTTATTATCTATCTTATTTAGAGATTCAAGATTTAACTCAAAATTTAGATCAGTCCAATGAGAAAATAGAAGAGTTAAATAATATTATTGCTAATTTAGAAACAGACAAAGAACTCTTAACTGAAGGATTAAATAATGAAAAAGAGCGTTTAAATGATTTGGCCGGTCAAGTGGCAGAAGCTACTGGTACGGTGGGAGTGTTAGACAAATTAGCTAAAACCGATGAAGAGTTGTTGCAAAAATATTCTAAGGTTTATTTTTTAAACGAGCATTATGTTCCACCTAGTTTAACTGATATAGATGAAGATTATCTTCATGATGGGGATAAAAAAGAAGAAATTCACACTAATGTCTGGCCTTATTTGAAGGATTTGTTAAAAGATGCAGAAGAAGACGATATTGATTTGAAAGTAGTATCAGCTTTTAGAAGTTTTAGTCGTCAATCTCAATTAAAAGCAGGCTATACAGTGGTCTATGGCTCTGGAGCTAACGCTTTTTCGGCTGATCAGGGTTATTCTGAACATCAATTAGGAACAGCTGTTGATTTTTCAGCTGGTATAGACACAACGCCTTTTAATGGATTTGAAAACAGTGAAAGTTATAAGTGGTTATTAGACAATGCTTATAGATATGGGTTTGTTTTATCTTATCCACTCAATAACGCTTACTATCAATTTGAACCTTGGCATTGGCGTTTCGTAGGTAAAGACTTAGCTCGTTATTTACATCGTAATGATTTAAATTTTTATGATGTTGATCAAAGGAAAATTAATGAATATTTAGTTAATATTTTCGATTAAAGTTCGGTTTAATAAACTTTAATAGCTTAAAGGGTTAAATTTGTCTTGAATCATAAGCCCAATGTAAAAGAGCTTGTCTTTGCCGAGGTCGGCAAGAAGAGTCTCCCGCTCGACAGTTGTTTTTTATAGCCCCAGCGTGTCGACTAAAAGCGTGCCAACGTTTAATTTGCCTCTGATCCTCTTTTTCTAAACGTCGTCCCATGTAATAACGGCAATACCATTGAAACCAACCTCGAGGGTCGTCTTTGTAAATCCAACCTTTTTTTCTCCAGGTAGATAAGGACCCACTGGCTTTAACTTTAAAATAATTTAATTTAGGATCACTTTTTTGGGGTGAAAGTTTAGCTTTTTTAAACCAACTGGCGGGAAATTCTTTTTGACAGTCTGTCATATATTTACCACCAAAAACTCCTAGAGCCAACATTTCTTTGGGTGAAAGATCCGGGGTAAACGTAGGGTCAAAATTTTTACCACTGGGGGCTGATAAAAGGTAAGTATAGTTTTGTTGCATTTTGTCGTTAACTATAATTTTTTTAGCCATAATAATATTTTACTGAAATTATAGGCGTAAAGCTATATTTGCTTATGGGTTTTAAAAAATGATAAAGTATGTAGGTTATAAATTTTAGTTTTAAAAAACATGTTAAAAATTGATTCAATTAAAGGAAGGGAGATATTAGATTCTAGAGGTAATCCAACTGTGGAAGTTGATATTAAATTAGCCGATGGAGCGATGGGGCGAGCAGCGGTACCGTCTGGAGCTTCTACTGGTAGTCATGAGGCTGTTGAATTGCGCGATGGAGACAAACGCTATGGAGGTAAAGGAGTTTTAACAGCAGTGAAAAATATTAACACTGAACTAGCAGACTATTTAGTGGGTAAGGATTGGGATCAAGCAAGCTTAGATGAAGCGATGATTAAATTAGACGGCACGGCCAACAAAGGTCGCTTAGGCGCTAATAGTATTCTAGGTATTTCAATGGCTTTTGCGCATGCCTATGCCTCTAGTCAAAAAAAACCGTTGTATCAATATTTTGCTGATATTGCCCGTAATACTAATTTAAAATTACCAGTTCCAATGATGAATATTTTAAATGGAGGCAAGCACGCCGAAAATTCTACCGACTTACAGGAGTTTATGATTATGCCACTTGGGGCACCATCTTTTTCTGAAGCCTTGCGCTATGGAACAGAAGTTTTTCATGCTTTAAAAAGTATTTTAAAAAGTCGTGGTCTAAATACTTCTGTCGGAGACGAGGGTGGTTATGCTCCAGCGTTGCCGTCTAATGAAGCAGCGATTGAAATTATATTGGAAGCTATCATTAAAGCTGGCTACAAACCAGGGGAAGACATTTTTATTGCTATTGATGCGGCAGCTAGCGAAATTTATGAAGATGGAAAATATAATTTAGCTACTGAAAACAGAATTTTAACTTCAGAAGAAATGGTAGATTTTTATGCGGACTGGGTTAATAAATTTCCAGTCGTCTCAATTGAAGATGGTTTAGATGAAGATGATTGGGAGGGTTACAAATTAAAAACAGCTAAATTGGGTGATAAATTGCAAATAGTAGGTGACGATTTGTTTGTGACTAATATAGATAGATTGCAAAAAGGAATAGCCGAAAAATCCGGGAACTCTATTTTAATTAAATTAAATCAAATTGGGACCGTTTCAGAAACTATTAAAGCCATTCAAATGGCACATGGGGCGGGGATGACTGCTGTGGTCTCACATCGTTCTGGCGAAACTGAAGATACCACCATTGCTGATTTTGTGGTGGGTCTAGGTACTGGTCAAATTAAAACTGGGTCTTTATGTCGGTCGGAACGAACAGCTAAATATAACAGATTGCTTAGGATTGAAGAAGAGTTGGGGGAGGGGGCAGTTTGGGACGGGTTAAAGACTTTTAAAAAATAAATCAAGTCCTTTGTTTGTCCTGTTATAAGGTGAGTGGGTGATTTTGAGTACCTAATAAAAGTTCGGTCCGTGTTAGATAACAGGTATAAAAATAGTATATAATAAATAAATGATAGCCAATAAAAAACAAGTAGTTCTCATAGTTTTAGATGGCTGGGGTTACAGAGAAGAAGTTAAAGACAATGCTATATCTGAAGCTGTTAAGCCAAATTTCGATAGGTTGTGGCAAGAATACCCTCATACTTTACTTGAAGCCTCGGGGCTTGCAGTTGGTTTACCAGAGGGGCAAATGGGTAATTCAGAAATAGGTCATACTACTATTGGAGCTGGGAAAGTGATAGATACTGATTTGGTAAGAATAGAAAAAAATATTAAACATGGAGATTATATTAAAAACGAAGCTTTCTTAAAACTGTTTAGCCATATTAAAAAACATAACTCAACTTTACATGTCATGGGGTTGTTATCTGACGGAGGAGTTCATAGTCATCAAGACCATTTACATGCTTTTCTTAAAATAGCTAAAGAGGTAGGTGTTCAGCGTGTAGCCATTCATGCTTTTACCGATGGTCGTGATACAGCCCCGCAAAGTGCTAAGGGTTATTTAAAAGCTTTAGAAACTGTTTTAAAAGAAGTGGGTATAGGTAAAATAGCCTCAGTATCTGGGCGTTTTTATGCTATGGATAGAGATAGCAATTGGGATCGGTTGAAAAAAGTAGAAGAAGCTGTTTTTGATTGTGTAGGCCGAGTGTGTCAACTTAAAAAACCGTCAGAAATGGTGGGGGAATTATATGAGGAGGGGTTACTAGATGAACATTTAGAACCACTAGTTTTTGTGGATGATACAGGGGAAGGTTATAAAATAAATAAAAATGACGGTGTTTTTATATTTAATTTTAGATCTGACAGAATGAAAATGTTTTTAAAAAATTTAGAAACTAAAAAAGAAAGTTTAAATTTAGAGGTTGTTACTATGACCGAGTATGACAAATTATTTACGGCTAGTGTGGCTTTTCCGCCAAGTGAAATCCCTACCACTTTAGCTAAAGAAATATCACAAGCGGGGTTAACTCAAGCTCATATTGCTGAAACCGAGAAGTTTCCTCATGCGACATATTTTTTAAATGGGGGCGTTACAGAGCCTTACCCACTTGAAAGCCATATTATGCTTGATAGTAGAAAAGATGTCGCTACTCATGACCTAGCACCTGAAATGAGAGCTTGCGCTATAGCTGATAAGGCTATAGAGCAATTAGAAGGGGGAACTGAGTTTATTTTTATTAATTTTGCTAATCCTGATATGGTGGGGCATACGGCTAATGTGCCAGCTATTATAAAAGCTATAGAAACAGTAGATAAACAATTAGGTCGAATTTTAGCTGTAGCCAATAAAAAAGGAGCAGTGTTGTTGGTGACTTCAGATCATGGTAATGCTGAAATAAATATTGATCAGGTAACAGGTGAAAAACATACTTCTCATACAACCAACCTGGTGCCACTTATATTAACAGACCAAAATTATTTATTAGAAAAGAAGGGCACTTTGGCTGACCTAGCTCCCACTGTCCTTAATTTACTTAATTTAAGTGTTCCTTCTGACATGACCGGTAGTGTGATTACTAAGCTAAAATAAATATATTTTATAATGGATAAAATAAATAAAACAAATGATAAGTGGCAACAAGAATTAAGCGAAGAGGTTTATCAAGTAACTCGTTTAGGGGGGACAGAAAAACCATTTTTAAATAAATACTGGAATGAAAAAACTAAAGGTAGATATAATTGTTCTAACTGTGGTTTAGAGTTGTTTTCTTCTGAAACAAAATTTGATTCTGGTACTGGTTGGCCTAGTTTTTATGATGTCATAAATTCTGATCACGTTATAACAAAAACAGATGACACAGCGGGAACAAGTAGGGTGGAAGTCTTATGTACTCGTTGTGGAGCTCATTTAGGCCATGTTTTTTCAGATGGTCCCACAGACAAAACAGGGCTACGATATTGTATTAATTCAGCCAGTTTAAATTTAAAAACAGATGAAAAATGATGAGACATATTCTAATTAGTTCTATTATAGTTATTATTGTATTTATTTTTCTTTATTTTTATTTAAACAAAGAAAAAATAAAAGTTGCTCAAAATTTAAATATTTTTAAGCAAGTTTTATTAGATATAGAAAATAATAAAACTGAGGCCAATGATGTGGTAGCAGAATCGGTGGTTATAAATTTAATTAATCCTCGTAGTGGGGAAAAAGCTGGTAAAGTTTTAGAAATGACAACCGAGGAAAATATCGTTTATCAATTGATTGAATTAAAAATAGAAGACGAGTTAGAAAAAGAGAGCACCTATGATATTTGGTTAAGAGATAGTTCAGATCCAAAAGTTAAAATTCATTTAGGCCAGATAGATGGTTTAGTGAAAAATGATTTTTCTAAATTAGAGTTTAGTCTTCTGCGCCGAGAACATATTTATAATGAAATTATTCTTACTTTACAGGCAGATAGTAATTCAGTAGATGAAAAAACGGTTGTTTTAAAAGGTGTTTTAAAAGATGTTAGCACAACGACATTAGATAATAATTTTTAAATATTTATGGCTAAAATTCATAGATTTATTGGTGATTTTAAATTGAACCAAGGACAAATTATTGTTTCTGATCAGGAAACAGTAAATCAAATTAAAAAAGTTTTAAGGTTAAAAATAGGTGATATTGTAGAATTAATACCAGAAAAAGATCAGGTTAAGTGGCGTGGTCGAATCAAAGCTATTTCGAATCAAGGTGTTGATATTGATCTTATGAAAACAGAAATCCCTAGCCCAAGTAATCAAAATAAAGTGACTTTATATTGTGCTATCTTAAAAAAAGATAATTTTGAATTAGTGGTACAAAAGGCGACAGAACTAGGGGTAGAAAAAATAGTACCTTTAATTACATCTAGAACAGTAAAAAGTAATTTAAAATTTGACCGCTTAAACAAAATAGCCAAAGAGGCGGCTGAACAATCTGGCCGGATTGATGTTCCGGAATTGACAGCTGTTCAAGGCTTAAACGATGTTTTAGAAAATTTAACCAATGAAAATTATGATCAAATTTTTTGGTTAGATTTTGGCGGTAAAAGAAATAAAAATATTTTAGATCAAAAAAGTAAGAATCTTAAAATAGCTTTGATGGTTGGTCCAGAGGGTGGTTTTACTGAGGCTGAAAGACAAAAGGCCCTTGAGCTTGGCTTAAGTTTGGAAACTATTTCAACTAATGTTTTGCGGGCTGAAACAGCAGCTATAGTAGGAGTGTTTTCTTTGGTTTAGTCTATAAGTGTTGAGATATCGCCAGTAGCCCCTTCGGGTATGTCACCTTCAATACCGGTAGCGTTGCCTGAGATGTGGCTAACGTCGCCGTTTAAATTAGAAACATTGCCAGATAAATTAGAGCAGTCTCCAATTAAAGCTGTGACGTTGCCTGACATATTGGTCACCTCACCACTTAATTTTGATACGCTACCAACTAAGTCTGTCACAACCCCTTTAATATGTGTGACATCGCCATAAATGTTGCTAACATCACCTTCTAGGAAAGTAGTTTTACCCACTATACCTGAGATGTCGCCTGAAATGTTGCTAACATCACCAAGAAGATTAGATACGTCACCTTTTATATTAGATACATCACCCATGATATTGGAAGCATCACCATAAACACCGCTAATATCACCTTTGAGTTTGGATACGTCACCGGTAATACGGTGTAAATTTATGTCGCCAGAAATATGACCAACGTCACCCCTTATATCTTTAAAGTCACCCCAAATAGCTGGGTGGATATTTTTAATATTATTGATATTTTTATGAATTGGAGGCGATATTCTATTTAAAGACATAATGTTTTATTTTTTAATGATGTATATAATTTGCGCTTAATTATACCACCTCATTATAAAAATGTAATGAGGTAAAAGATTTTAAATATGAGATATGAAAATTAATGTAATAAAAAACCCCTTAATAAATTAAGGGGTTTTTTATTACATTGCAGGAGCTTCACCTTCGGTGGGAGCATCTGCAGCGCCTTCAGTAGAATCTGGCATTTTTTCTTCTGCTGTAGATTCATCAGCTACAGGAGCCTGGCTATTGTCTGTTGGAGGAGTCATTGTTCCATCTTGTGACTCTCCCCCCAACGGCATATTGTTTTCATCCATAGTCTTATATTATTAGCCCGTTTAAAATAAAAATAATTTACCTTAAACAGGTAACTGATAATTGCTTACTAAGTGTAGCAAATAAAGTCTATTTTTACAAATAAATTTATCAGTCAGTAAGTTAAATATTGTTAATTGAAAAATTTAATAAACCGATAATTAGTTGACTTTTAATTCAATCATTGACATTATTTTCATGTACTTATATAGTAGCCAAACTTAATTGTAAATTTATATGTTGACTCACAAAATAAATAAGAGGGATATCATTTTAATTTTAGGGGCGCCACCTTCAGGGTTGGCAGCTTTTAAAAAAAAGTTTGGTAAAACCTATCGCCTAGCTTTGATTAGATCTACCAAAGAACCTTTAACTTCAAGGCAGGCAGATCAAATTAGAGATAAAGTGATCGACATGGATATACCTCTTAATTTTGATTCTCCTAAGGCTGTAATAGACGCTCTAAAACCCTTAAAAGAAGAGCTGTTGGCTGTGACCTGTAGATCTGAAGCTAAAATACCTCAATTCCAAAAGTTGATTCCTTATGTGCCTTATTTAAAAACTCCAACCATGTCATCTCTGGAGTGGTGTACCAATAAAATAGAGATGCGCAAACGGTTATTAGCTTATGATAAAAAGATCACACCAAAATTTAAAGTTATTACAGATGTCAGTAAAAATACTGTTAAAAAAATTCAAGAAGAAATAGGCTTTCCTTTGGTAATTAAACCAGCCGGGTTAGCTCAAAGTTATTTAGTTAATATTATTTTTCATGAAGAAGAATTGGAAAAAACATTAACTATGGTGTTTAAAAAAATAAATAAAGTTTATAAAGAAATGGGTGGGCGAGGAGAGCCCCAAGTTTTGGTCGAACAATTTATGGAAGGAGATATGTATTCGATAGACGCTTTTATAAATTCTAGAGGTAAAATTTATTTTGCTCCAATGACTCATGTTAAAACGGGTCGGGATATTGGTTTTGATGATTTTTTTGCTTACAGAACTTTAACTCCTACTTTGCTTAAAAAATCAAGCATTGAAGCAGCCGAAGAAACAGCCACTAAGGCTATTTATGCTTTAGGTTTACGTAGCTCCACGGCTCATATTGAGATGTTTAGAACTGAAGATGGTTGGAAAATAATTGAATTAGGACCAAGGTTAGGCGGGTTTAGAAATGATATGTATTATCTGTCTTATGATATGGACTCTACTACCAATGATATTTTTATTCGTATACCCAAAAAACCAACACTGCCTAAAAAGGTTAAGGGTTATACAGCCGTATTTAAATTTTTTGCCAAAAAAGAAGGTAAAATTATTAGCTTGACTGGGATTAAGAAAATTCAAGAATTAAAGTCTTTTTATTCTATTCATATCAATAAAAGTGTTGGAGACATGGCTCGTTTCGCTAAAAATGGGGGTAAGAGTATATTTAATGTGACTTTGTTTAATCATGACCGCTCTAAGTTGTTTGCGGATATTAGGAGAATGGAACAAATGGTGCAAATAGTGACCAAATAGTTTTTATTTGGAGTCGTATTCATCTTTACATAATTTTAAAATAAAATTTTTAACTTCTTCTGGTTTATTGGCCCCTTTGATAATAAATTCTCTTTTTTCTCCAGCTGTTTGGACATGAAGAGTGCCAAAATGTAAAAAGGTAGCAATAAGGCCTGATATTTCAATGGTCACATCTTGAATTCTGTTTAAATGAAAACTGGAAATTTCCCGATTAAAAATACCTTTTTGATTAATGTCTATTATTCTTTCATTGGTGATAACCCAAACATCTAAATAATAATCTGTCCAAACTACAAAAAAATAAATCCAAATTAAAAGTACCCAACCTGAGTATAAAAAGCCAAATAAGGTAAAAAGAGGTATGGTGATAGGAATATTATAAAAGAAATTAAGGACAAATAAGAAAACCAAAGGTATAAAAACAGCAATAATAGACCCCAGAGCTTCAATTAAAAAAATAAACCAATGCTTTCTAACTTCTAAGAGGATTTTCTCATTGGGTTCTAAGTAAATCATAAAATTAAAAAAGGAGTAAAAAGAAAATTAAACTTAATATAATAAATAAAGTGACGGTAATATATAAACCTTTAATGAGTTTAAAAGTTTTATTATCTGTGCCAAAAACTCTCCAATGATAAATTAATATCCAACTCATAATAGCTGTATATAATAAAGCAACAAAAAATATTAACCACAAGTGTTGAGTGGTGATAGCTTCTAAAAATATATTAATAGTATTTGGAGACATTTATTTTAAGATTATAACATGGGTGATTTATCCTTGCCTAGTAGTAGTAAATCAGGAAAAGTAATAAGGCTTTAATCTTTATTATATTTTAAAAAGTGGTAAACATTGGCTTAGAAATAATTAAAATAATTGTGGACTAAGAAAATCGCTTTTAGTTGTTATTTTTGATAAGCTAAAAGGATATTTAAATGTATTTTACGCATCAATATTATTTATGTTAACTAAACTTAAAAAAACTAACTTCAGTTGTTTGACCCGGTTAAAAATAGCAGTTATCTTTCTTGGAGTGATTGTTTTAGTTTTGAGTTTTAATTTTTTAAACTCGACTGAGACGAAACAGAGGGTGGGCTATCTAAGGGATGTATATAGGGAGGATGGTAGATGGGTAGTGGTGTTTGATAATGCTCAAATTTTATTTAGTGATGACAGTAGCCCTAATCCTTTAGAGGGGATAGAAACACTTCCATTGTCTACAAGGACTTTGGTTAAAATTTATTCTTTAAATGATGATGGTAAAGAAATAGAAAAATATTTCTCTCCTATAGCTTTAAAAAATTTACACATAGAACTAGGGTCTAGTTTTCAAAATATCCCTTTTGTTGCCACTTTAAAACAAAATAAACTGGTTGAATTAGAAGAAATATTGTAGTCTATATGATTATTATTTACAGGCAGATTTGTTTATATTAAAGCAATGATAGAAAAGTCATTTAAATATGTTATTGGGGGAACATTGTTGGTTGTGGTAATTGTATTGCCACTTAGTTTATTGTTTGGTTTTTTGACATTAGTAGATACTAAAAATGAAAACTTAGTGGAAGTAAGTACAAAATCCACCTTTGAAGAAACAAATATTAATCAAGATTTGGTTCAAGAAAACTCAAGTTCCGACTCTTTAGTGGGAGTAAAAAAATATTCTTTAGGAAATTTAATTGAAGCCATAGATATTATTAAAAAAGTTATTACTCCTAATCCTTTAAATCAATTAGCTGGAGTAGGGGCTTTTGATAGTGTTGACCCGTTAACTAGATCTGGCATTGTCGCTTGGACTAATATAAAGAGAATCGAAGACAATATTCCTCCTTTGGTTGAAAGTTTAAAATTAAATGAAATTGCTAGGTTGAGGCTTGAGGATATGTTTGCTAATCAATATTTTGATCACATATCTCCATCTGGAGTAGGGGTAAGCGAAGTTTCAACTACAGCCGGGTATGATTTTATAGCAGTGGGAGAAAATTTAGCTCTAGGTGGTTTTAAGGCCGATGAAGATGTTGTTCAGGCTTGGATGGATAGCCCCGGTCATAGATCTAATATGTTAGCTAGACGCTATTTAGAAGTGGGAGTGGCTGTCAAAGAAGGTGACTATAAGGGTCGACCGGCCAGAATGGCGGTACAAATTTTAGGCACACCACTTAATACTTGCCCTATTCCAAAAGAAGCTTTAAAGAAACAAGTTTTAACCAATAAAAATAAATTATCTTCTTTGGGGTCCGAATTAGAATTATTGCAACAAAATATTGACCAGCTGGATTTATTGGAAGCGTCAGCTAGAAGAATAGAAATTAGAAATTTTAATCGTTTAGCGATTGAGTATAATAATTTATTAGAGGTGACAAGAGCGGCTATTGAGGAATACAACTTGTCTGTTCAGAAATTTAATAATTGCGCTTCGGCGGTAAATTAAATATATATGACTTTAACTACTCATGGGGTAACGGGGGCGTTAATAGTTGCTAGTATGCCCCTTTATCCTGCGGTGGGTTTAACACTTGCTTTCGGAAGTCATTTTTTGTTAGATGCTTTACCACATTGGGATTATAAAATTTTATCATTGGACAAAGTTGAGGCTAAAAAAGGGGTGGTGGTTATGACTGGAGGAAGAAACTTTTTTCTAGATCTATTTAGAATAGGTACTGATGGATTTTTGGGACTGGCGTTAACTGTAAGTATTAGTTTATTTTTTTATAATTCTGTTTTGGGGTTATTAATTGTTGGAGCGCTAGTGGCTATGTTGCCAGATTTTTTACAATTTGTTTTTGGGCGGTTCAAATTTGAGTTTTTACGCCCATTACAAAATTTTCATTCTAATATTCACACTAAAATAAAAATAGAAAATAATTTATTGTTTGGTATTGGGTCACAAGCAACTTTAATATTTTTATGTCTGATAATATTTTATTATTTAAGATCGATTTAAATTTATGACTTTATTAAGTATTTTTATTTTAAGTTTAGTTGAAGGGGTGACAGAGTTTTTGCCTATTTCGTCTACGGCTCATTTATTAATTACCTCTAAGTTGTTAAACATAGAATCGACTGCTTTTTTGTCGAGTTTTTTGATCTTTATTCAATTGGGGTCAATTGGAGCAGTTTTATCTATTTATCAAAATCGCTTGCGCCAGAATTTAACTTTAATTAAAAAAGTGATTGTCGCTTTTTTGCCTACAGCTTTAATTGGTTTGTTGTTATATCCTATTATTAAAAACTTTTTTTTAGAAAGTTTGTTGGTGGTAGCTTGGGCACTTCTTATAGGGGGAGTAATTATTATTTTGTTTGAGTGGTGGTATAAAAATAAAGCAGTTTTAAATCAGGTTGAGTCTTTAGCGAGCATCACTTATAAGCAGGCTCTATTAATTGGTTTGTTCCAATCTTTAGCTGTTATTCCAGGGGCTTCAAGAGCTGGATCTACTATTTTAGGAGGACTTTTTTTAGGGTTATCTCGGGTGGTAATAGTAGAATTTTCTTTTTTATTAGCCATACCAACCATGTTGGGAGCAACTAGTTACGACTTATTTAAATCAAGTGTTTCTTTCTCGGCTTTAGAATTTTTTTGGCTTTTATTAGGTTTTGGTTTGTCGTTTTTGTTTGCTTTGGTGGCTATAAAGTGGTTAGTTAATTTTATAAAAAATCATGATTTTACTTATTTTGGTATCTATAGAATAGGACTTGCTTTACTTATTTTGGCTTTTTTGGTGTAAGATTTATATAATAAATACGTTTTATTGTAGAAGTGTAGCTGATTTTAAAAAAAATTATTAATTAAATGTAGAGTTTATGGATAAACAAATAAAAAATATCTTAGGTATGGTGTTGATTGGGTTTTTGGTTTTAGTTGGTTTATTGGCAATATTACTAACTCAAACGGTATATAAATCTGTTGACCCAGCGTCCAATCGGACTTTTAGTGTGGTTGGTGAAGGTGAAGCTTTGGCTGTACCTGATATAGCAAAATTTTCTTTTGGGGTTATTTCTCAAGGTGGAGTTGATTTAGATGCTCTTCAAGAAGATAATATCAAGAAAACCAATAGTATTATTGCTTATTTAAAAGAAGAAGGAGTTGAAGATGAGGATATAAAAACTAGTGGTTATAATGTAAACCCACAATATCAATATTTTGAATGTCGAGGCGGAGCTTGCCCTCCACCTAAAATAGTTGGTTATGAAATTAATCAACAAGTGCAAGTCAAAGTACGAAATTTAACAGAAGCAGGATCTTTCTTGAGTGGAGTAGTGGCTCGGGGAGCAAATAATGTCTCTGGACTTAATTTTACCATTGAAGATCCACTAGCGGTTCAAAATGAAGCTAGAAAGGAAGCTATTGAAAGAGCTCAATCTCAAGCCGAAGAGGTAGCTAAAGCAGGAGGTTTTCGTTTGGGTAAATTGATTGCTATTCAAGAAAATGGCGGTGGTCACCCAGGCCCTTATATGGCTTATGGCATGGGTGGAGATAGCGCTATAGCTGAAAACAAGGCTATCGAGTTGTCTGTAGCACCTGGTAGTAATGAAGTAAAAGTGAATGTGACCTTAGTTTACGAAATCAAGTAATTTAGGCTAAAGTTATAAATAGTTTTTAAAACCCTCTCGAATTGTTTAACAACTCGAGAGGGTTTTAAGTTAAATTTGATAAAAACCTTAAAATATGCAATATTACATAGGTTATTTAAAACTATTTAATAAAAATTAACCCCAGAATTAAACAAAATGATAGATAATAAAAAAACTAAAATCGTGGCCACTATTGGACCAGCCAGTGAATCTCTAGAAATGTTAGAAAAATTGGCTTTGGCTGGAATGAATGTAATGAGATTAAATTTTTCTCATGGCGATTATACTGAACATGGTAATCGTATCACGACTGGCCGTAAATTAGCTAAAAAATTGGGCCAGCCAATTGCTATTTTACAAGACTTGCCGGGACCAAAAATTAGGATTGGTGAATTTTACCAAGATCGAGTGATGCTAAAAAAGGGTGACAAATTTGTCTTAACTACTGTTAAAAGAGTTGGAGATGAAAACGGCGCTTACATTAATTATAAAAAATTACCCCAAGAAGTAAAAAAAGATTCAATCATATTTTTAGATGATGGCAAGAAAAAATTAGTGGTAGAAAAAGTAAAAGGCGAAGAAATCCATTGTCGAATTGTCGTTGGGGGAGAAACTAAAGGTAAAAGAGGGGTTAATGTACCTGGAGCTTATTTGTCCATTTCATCACTAACTCCAGTCGATAAGAAGCATGTTGCTTTTGGTATTGAACAAGGAGTTGATTTTATGGCTTTGTCCTTTGTTCGCCGAGCTAAAGACATTAAGGATTTGCGGAAAATTTTAGTTGAGAAAAAAGCCGATGTGGCAATAATTGCTAAAATCGAAACTACAGAAGCGATAGAAAATATAGATGAAATTATTAAAGAGGCTGATGGGGTAATGGTAGCTAGGGGAGACTTGGCTGTGGAGGTACCAAAAGAACAAGTGCCAGTTTTACAAAAAATGATTATTGCTAAATGTAATGAGCTAGGTAAGCCAGTTATCACTGCCACTCAAATGCTTGAGTCTATGATTAAAGATTCTGTGCCTACTAGAGCCGAAGTTAGTGATGTGGCCAATGCTATTTTTGATGGTACTGACGCGGTGATGTTGTCTGAAGAAACCACTTTAGGGATAGATCCAGAAAACGTAGTGCGAACTATGGCTGAAATTGCCCTGCACACAGAACAATTTATAGACCATGATCAATCACTTAGGGATGAGTATTTAACTGGTAAAAAAATTACTGATGCTGCTAGTTTTGCTGCTCTGACTATAGCCACCGAAGTGGACGCTAAAAAAATAATTGCTTTAAGTAATTCTGGGTTTACAGCTCGAATGATTGCTCGGTATAAACCAGCTCAACCAGTGTTAGTGATTACTCCAAATGAAAAAACTTATAATCGGTTAGCTTTATCTTTTGGTTGTCGATCTTATATTTATGATAAAGAATTCGACCAGTTATCTAATGTGATTGAACAAGTTAAGAAAATTTTAACTGAGCGTAAAAAAATCAAGAAAGGAGATAAAATTGTAATTTCAGCTGGTATTCCGTTTGGTAAATCTAGTATCACTAATACTTTATCTATTCAGACTTTGTAAAATGTATGTCTTTGTCAAAGTTATCGCTGAGGCTAAAATTGACAAAGTAGAGTTGCCTAAACCGAGTAAATTTATTGTTTATGTAAAAGCTAAAAGAGAAAAGGGCGAGGCTAATAAAAAAGTCTTTGCCCTTTTAGCTGGTGCTTTAAAAGTGCCGGTCAAAAATATTATATTGATTAATGGTCATAGACAACCGACTAAAATGTTTTTTGTTAGAGAAATAGATACAATTAGTTAAGGTTGTTGAAAATATATCTAGCAGGTATAATTAGGGTATTATTGGTGAGTTATAATCTTCAAATATATGAATACCACCATTTTAACCAAAAGTGTAAAATTGACCCCAGCTTTGGATCAATATACTCGTTATAAAGTGGCCAAGGTGGCTAAATTTATTGATGAATCCACCGGAGTTGCTTTAGCTGAAATAGATTTAGGTAAGACCACTGATCATCATCGTCGAGGAGAAATTTTTCGAGCTGAAATAAATTTACAAATACCAGGTCAAAGTTTACTTCGGGCCGAGGCCACTCATTATGATTTGTACGTGGCTATAGTAACAGCTCGAGATGAATTGATTAGGCAAGTCAAAAATACCAATTCAAAACAATTAACTTTGACTCGTAAGGGGGCTAGAAAATTAAAAGATAGATTACGTTTTTGGCGTTAGAATTAAAAAATAAATTAAAATTTGATGAATAATAAAATCATTATTGGCTTAACTTTAGGTATAATTATAATTTTAGGTTTACTTATGTGGTTTCGACCAGTTGATGAAAACCAATTAACAACAGATAAAACTATGAACAATCAAGACGGAGAAAATAAAATAGCTGTTTTCACTACCAATTTAGGAGAATTTGAAATAGAACTTTTTACCAAGAAAATGCCAATCACAGCTGGTAATTTTATTACTTTAGCTGAAAATGGTTTTTATGATGGAGTTCGTTTTCATCGAGTGATTCCAGATTTTATGATTCAAGCTGGTGATCCACTAACTAAATCTGAGCCAGACAATATAGCTATTCATGGTACAGGTGGTCCAGGCTATTCCATAGAAGATGAATTTGTGGCTGGACTATCCAACGCTAGAGGCACTATTTCAATGGCCAACTCAGGTCAGCCCAATTCTGGTGGCAGTCAATTTTTTATTAACTTAGCCGACAATACTTTTTTAGATTTTGATAAAGAGCCCCTACAGAGCAAGCACCCAGTATTTGGGCAAGTAATTTCTGGAATGGAGGTAGTAGATCAAATTTCTAGTGTGGCCACTCGTCCTGATGGCGAAGGTTCGTACCCAGCTGAACCAGTGGTGATAGAAAAAATGGAGATTAAATAAATTTAGATTATTAGTTGTAATGTTCTAAGTTACCTAGAGATGGTCTTTTGTTTTATAAATTTTAATTTTTATTAAAATTTTCCCAAGACACCTCTTTCTTTCCTTCAGGAATAACTTTATCTATCACAAATTTACCATCGCTTAAATGAGCTTGGGTTATTTTAATTCTTTTATTTTCTGGGGTAAAAAAGAATATTCCGGGCCAGTCGATGTAAGCTTGGTATTTTTTCCAATTTAAAATAGGGTCGTCAGTTAGTTTAATTTCACCGTCTGCTTTGGTGATTTTTTTAGTGTAGGTGGCTAAGTCATGGTTTTGAGGGGTGGGGGTTAAGTGGCCTTGGAGTAATAGGGGAGCAAAGTCTAAAAACAGCTCCGCACCAGTGGTAGCTAGTTCTTTGCGGAGGGTAAAATAATTTTTGTCATCAAGTGCGGTTTCTTTTTGGGCTACAATCGGGCCGTGGTCCATTTGGGCGTCTATAATCATTAAAGTTACTCCTGTGTTGGCACCACCTGTTAAAATAGCCGATTCAAGTGGAGTGGCTCCACGATAGTAAGGTAGTAGTGAGGGATGAATATTAAGGAGCTTATTAGGCAAAAGGTCTAAAATATTATTAGGAATAATTTTACCATAAGAAGCCACGAGTCCAATATTAAAATTATTTCCTTTAAGATCTGAAGGAGTGTTTTTTAAATTAGCTGGTTGAATATATTTAATATTATTGTTCTCCGCCCAAGTTTTAACTGGTGGCGGGGTAAGAAGTAACTTGCGACCTTGAGGGGTGTCAGGGGTAGTAATAATTAAATCTGGAGTGACACCGTTATTTTTTAATTCATCTAAAACTATAACCGCTAGATCATCGGTACCAAAAAACAACCATTTAATGGAGGTAAATTTTTGTTTAGATGAATTAATATTTGAGTTGAGCATTTTTATTTTTCGGTTCTTAAGTCAGTAGCATGATCTATAAATAAAATGCCATCCAAGTGATCTATTTCATGTTGGAAAATTTGAGCCATTAAACCTGATCCGCTCCACGAAAACTTATTACCCGCTTCATCATAAGCTACCACGGTGGCTTTAGAGCTTCTTTTTGTTTGGCCATAAATATTTCTGACCGATAGACAACCTTCATCCATGAAGACTTTCTTTTTAGATTGTTTAATAATAACAGGGTTAATAAAGACAACATCTTTTATATCTTTTTCAGTCTCATCTTGGTCGGGGGTGAATAGTTTTTTAGACACAATAAAAATACGCAAAGAGATTCCTATTTGAGGGCAAGCTAAGGCCACACCGTCATCACAACCAGCAAGAGCAGTAGACATTTGGTTTAAAATATTGTTTAACCGCTTACTGCCAATATCTTTTAAATCAACAGCCTTGGCTTTTTCCCTTAAAACAGGATTATTTTTTTGAACAATAATGGCTGACATAATTTAGCCAAATATAACACATATTACAGGATACTGATAGGTCTAACAGCGACTATAAAACGAGGGGGTAGGGATTTTAAAACTTCTACTACATTAACATCTGGCCACGAGTGGCTTTCTATTTTAAGTAGAGTATGGCTAGTTATCTTATCTTTAGCTTTTTTAGGACCATTGAAAGACACTGGCATATAGTCGGTAAATAAAGATTCAAGTTTTTTAGTATCCTTAATAACGGCCTCGGAGGTACCTTCTCTTGTTATTTTAATTAAAACAGAAAAAGGGGGGTAGTTAAATTGTTCTCTTTCTTTGAGCTCATCTCGATAAAAGTCGGCCAAGTTGCCGGCGGTGATATAAGAAAAAGTTTTTTCTGCTGGTAGCCTGGTTTGAATAATCATTTTATATTCAGTTATTTCCTTTAAACGCAGAAGGCGCCTTAAAATATTTTCTCTAATTCTAAAATCTGGCAGAGAGAATAAAGCATCTATTGAAACAACTACTGTGTAGGGTATGGGTTCAGTTAAATAACGCAAAGCCATGTCAGTGCCAATTAAAATACTACCCGGGGTAGCCAAAAATTTATTAATCACAGTTAAAGCTTGCTTGTTGGTTTTAGTGCTATTTTTATCGATGTTAAAAATAGGTAAGCTGGGATAAATATTTTTAATAGCTAAAGTTGTTGACTCGGTACCTACACCAAGTGGTGCTAGGCGCCAACCTAAGCAGTTAGTGCAAGTGTCGGTGTTTTTATAAACCATTTGACAGGCATGACAAATATAGATATTGGCCTCATCTTTCTGTTGGTGTAGGGTTAGAGGGCGACCACAATCAGAACAAGCTACAATAGTATTGCAGTCATTACAGATAGTTAGAGGGGCTAAACCTTTTCGACCGACTAAAAAGAAGCCCCTAGTTTTTTTGGTTTTAATAGCGGTAATTATTTTTTTAACTTCAGGGCTAATAATAGTAAAGTCTTTTTTAGTTATTGTGTCTTTAGGGGCGCTGTCTAATTTGTTTGCATCATTAGTTTTATTTTTTGAAATTTTAATATGCATATCAACTACTTTTGTTTCTATGTGGGGTAAAATTCGATATTGAATAGGGGTAGCATTTAAAATGTCTTTATTTTGAGATCTGGCAATGGTTTCAACTCTTAAGGTGGTGTCGCCTAAAAATAGTTTAGCTTTTAATTCTTTGGCATAAGCTTCGCATAAATGCCTCATATCAATAAAAGGCCTTTTTAAGGTGTAATAGTCGGGGCTACTTTCTTGTTCGATAATGACACAACCTATATCGTATTTAGGTAAAGATAAAAATAAGGGTGTGGTTACTATAAGTAGAGGGTGATTTGACGTTATGGCTTTAGACCAAGCGGTCAAAATTTCAGATTCTTTAAGGTTATTATGAAGAATAATAGCAAAATTTTCTATTCCTCGATTTACTTGATTAAAGATTTTCTCAGCTTCTAAATAAGTGGGAGTACAGATGATAATGGATTTCTTTTTAGCAAATTCTTCTCTAGTTAAACCTCTGTAAAAACTTATTCTTTCATCAAAAATTTCTTGCAAAGCAAAAATATCATTAGCGCCAGCGGTTTTATTTGTGGCAGGTTTAGATTTGGTTGAAATAGAGTCTGGGGTAGTGTCTAAAATAATTTGAGGAGTAACAGTTTTTAATAGTTGGCCCATAGAAACAGCAAAGTCAAAAGATGTTTTTTTGATGGCGGCCAAAAAAAATGGTGACAGCCAATTTGGGGCTACAACTTTGGTTATTTTTTTCAAACTAAAGTCATTTGATTTTAAAGCTGATTTCATATCTCCGGCAGGTTGGGTTTTTATGACCAAAGCTTTAATATTTTTTTTTCTAACAGGAGCCTCAATTAAACTACCAATAGCAATATTGTGTTTGGAAAAATAGGTTAATTCGTCTAAAAATAGACCTTTTTCTATTGGGATGACGGTGAGAATATACATATCTTAAAAATGACACCACAGGTTAAGGGTAAAGATTTTAAGTTTTTATCTTGGCGATGACTTAAAATCAGGCT
>JBFIHK010000011.1:0-20706 GCA_041601795.1 Minisyncoccia bacterium | reverse complement strand
GTCCTTGTATTTTTAAAATGCGTGGTCTAATTAGCTCTTATCTGACCTCATAACCTCTATTTTCAAGCTCCAAGTGGACACTAGACATGATATCATTAACCTCAGAGTCCACTAAAGTACGATCGCTTTTTTGAAAAATCAATCTAAAAGCTAATGATGTTCGACTGTCTCCTTCCTTAGTAAACTCATCAAACAAAATAGGGTCTTCTACTAAAATTTCGCCAGCTACTTGTTTTATATTATCTCTAACATCTTCTGGTTTGGTTCCAGCCGGCACAAATACTGCCACATCCCTAATTATTCGAGGATAAACTGAAATGGGTTTATATTTAACTTCAGACTTTAAAAAGTCTTGTAAATCATATTCAAAATCTTTTTGGCTCGCAGTCAGCACTGACAGGGGAAACTCTATTACAGTATAAGTATCGGCTCTATTAATAAACTTTTTCAAATTGACTCCGAAAATAGTTTCTATTTTATCTATCACTTCTTCTACCTGCTGATTATTTTTATGGAATTTAGGTTTGGAGCAAGAGACACCAATAACAATATTTTTACTTTCAGCACCAGCAGTAAAAACAGTCCCAATATTAAACATGGCCACAGCTTCATGATCGAACACTAAATGTTTTAGATTAAAGTTTATTTTATCTAAAAACGAAGTAGTTAAGTTGGTCTTCAAGAAAGGATTATCAGCTGCAAGAGGGTTAGCCAACTCCACTTCACCACTGGCAACAAAAGTATAATCATAAATTTCATTAAAACCAGCTTCTAATAACACTTGCCTTAATTTTTGAGCCACTCTAAAAATGATATCATCTTGGCCATAAATGTTTTTGTTGGGTAAAACACTAATTATTTTGTCATAACCATACAAACGACCCACTTCTTCTACTAAATCCTCCTTCTGGCCTAAATCTGGTCGATTAAAAGGTATAGTCACCACAAGTTCATTGCTAGTGTCTTTTACTTCTAAATGTAAACGCTTTAAAATACTTACTACATCCTTTCTGTCTATTTCAAGTCCTAATTTACTAGTTATAAATTCAGGTGTGATATTTATAGTTATCTCCTGTGGTTTATGACTGTAAACATCTGTAACGCTAGATATTTTAGCTGTCGGTATTTCAGTTTTAACTAATTGAGTAAATTTTTCTAACCCCACCTCTGCCATCTCAGTAGATAAATTATTTTCAAATCGCTTAACAGCATCGGTACGCAAGTTATGCCTAGCGGCACTGCGCCTAGTTATACCGGGTTTAAAGTTAGCTGCTTCTACTATTATATTTTTAGTCTCGCCCGAGACTTCAGCTTTTTGGCCACCCTTAACTCCAGCTAGAGCTAAGACCCCTTTACTATCTGCAATAACTACATCTTCTGTCGTTAGGGTCAATTCCTTACCATCTAAAGTAACCATAGTTTCACCATCCTCTGCTTGCCTGATTATTATTTGCCCCTCAACTTTATCGGCATCAAAAACATGCATTGGTTGTCCCAAATCAAATAAAATAAAATTAGTGAGATCAACTATGTTATTAATAGATTTACCTCCCATAATTTTTATCTTCTCAGTAAGCCACAAAGGAGATTTATCAATTTTCACCCCTTCCAACCTCCGACTCATATAACGCTGACAGGCGTCTGTTTTTACTGCCACTTCTACCTCTTGAACCGAGGGGCTAGCTACAATTGTTTCGGATTTAAATTCCAATAAAGACAAAGATAAAATAGCTGAAACTTCTTTTGCTATCCCCAAGTGAGACAAACAGTCACTCGCTCTATTAGGTAAAACATCAAGCTCAAAAATAGTATCCCCATTATCTAACTTTGTCATATTTTCAACCTCAAAAATATGATTTTCTATCGCCTCTTTAATCACATTAGGAGCTGGCAAGGGGTTAGCAAAAAAAGCTTGAAGCCAATTATAAGAAATTAACATAAATTAAAATTGATTAACGAAACGCAAGTCACCAGCATAAAAATTTCTAATATCATCGACACCAAACTTTAACATCGCTAAACGATCTATTCCGCCTCCAAAAGCTAGTCCTTGCCACTTATGATCGTCTATACCAACCGCTCGCAATACATTAGGGTGAACCAACCCAGCTCCTAAAACTTCAATCCAACCAGTTTTTTTACATAAAGGACAACCAGTGCCCCCACACTTAAAACAAGACACGTCAACCTCAAACCCTGGCTCAACGAAAGCAAAAAAACTGGGTCTAAGGCGAATTTTTGTTTCCGGACCATAATAATTTTTAAAAAAATACTCTAGCACCCCTTTTAAGTGAGCCACACTAACGTTTTTATCTATATACAAACCTTCCATTTGGAAAAACTGAGCTTCATGAGTAGCGTCAGTCGCTTCATTTCTAAAAACTTTACCTGGTGCCATTATTTTTAAAGGTAAATTGTCTTTATATTTTTCCATATAACGCACTTGAACCGAACTAGTGTGAGTTCGTAGCAACTTTTTAGAAGTTAGCGGTTTTAACCAAAAAGTATCTTGCATATCACGAGCTGGATGGTCTTCAGGAATATTTAAAGCATCAAAATTATGAAAAGAATCTTCTAACTCTGGTCCATCTGCCACCACAAAACCTAAGTCTCTAAAAATATTGGTTGTTTCTGTAATTACCTGAGACAAAGGATGCATATGTCCTTTTTGTTCTTTTTTTATCATATTTTTAAGTATAACTAAAAACCAGCCAAAAACAAATTTTCAGCCTTAGACCCATTTTTTATTTTTTTAAGTAAAACTTGTCTATCCTCAAATCGACTTTAAGTACTTTTGTTGGGAGCCAGCAGAGGGACTTGAACCCACAACCTACTGTTTACAAAACAGTTGCTCTACCGATTGAGCTATGCTGGCTTAATGTTTAATTTTTATTCAATCTTCTGGCATCAGCTTTTTTCATAGCCAGAGTAAACCATTTTTCAATTCGATGCAACAACTTCCGCATCAACCTTAAAATAGACCTCAGTAATTTTACCAAATAGATATAACTATGCCAAATAAATTCTTGAATAAAAATAACAAAATTATAAGCTAAAATATCGGCCACCTGCGTCAAAACCCTAAAAAATCTTTTTTTAGGCTTATAATTATCAATAGTAGTTTTACCTTGAGCAACAGCGATGATCCTATATAAAACAATAATTATTGCAATTAAATAAGAAACTATCGTCGCCCACAATAAGAAGTTCATGAATTTTTATTCACCCACCGCCAAACGCGACAAACGTCCAACGTCCACTCGTTCACCAAATTTTTGAGTGGCTCCCAATATTAGAGAATTTATTTTAAGACTAGGATCTTTAATAAAATCTTGATCTAAAAATTCAACCTTATCAAGAGGAGCCATAGCGGCCACATGCATGGCTAAATCTTCAGCTAAAGTCTTAAATTCTTCATTTTGGGCTACAAAATCAGTCTCGCAGACAAGTTCTACCATTGCTCCAACTGTATCACCGGCATGGATGTAAACTCCAACCACTCCAGCCCCAAACTCGCGATCGCTTTTTTTTCCAGCCATTTCCACACTTCTAGACTTTAAAATCTGGCGGGCTTTCTCTATGTCGCCGGCTGATTCTTCTAACGCTTTTTTACATTCAGCAATAGAAATCCCAGTTTCTGTTCTTAATTCTTTAACTTGATCTAAAGATATAGACATTTTATTTTTTAAGTTAAGCAATAAGCAAAGCCTAAGTGTAGAAAAACTAAATCAAAAACACCCCTTATTCCGCTTTATTTTTATCGGGACGAGCTTTTTGACCTGTTTTATAGGCTTCCACTATTTTATTTATAAAATATTGAATACTTCTAATAGATGTATCATTGGCTACCACAGGATAATCTATAATAGAAATATCACAATCAGAGTTAGACAAACTAACTATTGGTACTTTAACTATTAGCCCCTCCTTAACAGCAATATCTTCAGCTTTTGAGTCAATAACAATCATAGCATCTGGTATTTTCTTTAAATCTACGATACCACCAAAATTTCTTTCCAAATCGGTTTTTTCTTTATTAATTAGACCTCTTTCTTTTTTATTATATCTTTGCAATAGGGCTCCAGACTCTTCATCAGCTTTAATTTCTTCTAAGCGATTAATTCTTTTCTTAATTTCATTAGTATTAGTTAAAGTTCCCCCAATCCAACGTTCAGTCACATACGGCATCTCTAAAAGAAGGGCAGCTTTTTTAACAATATCTCTTGCTTCATGTTTATTGCCAACAAATAAAATTTGCTTACCTTCGGCTCCTAAACTAGCTACAAATTCTAAAGCTTTTTCTAAAGATTTTGAACTTTTTTCTAAATCCAAAATAGCAACTTTATTTTTATAACCAAAAATAAAATCTTTAACCGAAGCATGACGACGGCTCTTAGAATAACCAAAATGAATACCCGCTTCGAACATTTCTCGAATTAACGAATTTTCTGTTTTATTGTTTGAAATTTTTGTATTATCCATTATTTTTTAAGCCTAAGAGACTTTCTAAAACACGGTATGAGTCTAACAGATATCTACCAGCTTGGCAATAACATATTAAAACTTTTCTTAAAACAAGTCTTTATCTTCAGCCGCCGCCTCTTTTAAAGCCAATATAATAGGGTCTAAATAACCAGCAAATATTTTTTCTATCCCATGCCAAGATTCTTTTATCCTGTGGTCAGTCACCCTATCTTGAAGCACATTATAGGTTCTAATTTTTTCACTTCTATCACCAGTACCTATTTGATTCCGCCTGTGATCAGCTTCTTTTTGGTTTTCTTTTTCCATATGAAGCTCATTTAACTTATTTTCCAAAATAGCCATCGCCTTATCCTTATTCCGTCCCTGAGTTCTTTCGCTTTGACACCTAACCGCAAGTCCCGTTGGCTTATGGACCAATCTGACAGCTGTTTCTACTTTATTAACATTTTGACCACCAGCCCCACCCGATCGGGATGTTTCTACCTCTAAATCACTAGGGTTAATGGTGATGTAGATTTTTTTGCGTATAGGCATAATGGCCACCGAAGCAGTTGAAGTATGAACTCGACCCTGTTTTTCTGTGGCTGGAATTCTTTGAATTCTATGGACGCCTGTTTCGTAACGGAAAGAGTCATAAATATTTCTGCCTTTCATTTCTATTACCACCTCTTTATAACCCCCCATTTCACTCATAGATTCATCGGTAACCATAAAGCCAAAATTATTCATAGTGGCATATTTTTCGTACATTTCTTTCAAGTTTAAAGCAAACAAAGCCGACTCTTCTCCCCCTGCACCAGCTCTAATTTCTAAAATTATCTCATTTACTTCCTGTTCTACCTCTTCACCTTTTTTTACAATATCTTTAATATTATTAGCTAGTTCTGTAATGGCTTTTTCTAAAGTTTTAATTTCTTCTTCTGCTAAAGAAGCCATATCTGGTTCAGTTTGAGCCAAAATTGTCGACTCTTTTATTTTAGTCAGCAAACGATCGAATTCCACCATTAAATACTGAGTTTTAGGATCAGTTCGTAGTTCTTCTAAATCTAAATTATCAAGATATTTATTAGTCATAGTAAACAGTATAACTCTAAGTACAAAAAAACGCCCCCTATTTTCTCAACTAAAAAGAAAATTTAAATCATGAGAGGGCGTTTTTAAAAAGAAATTTACTCTTTTTCTTTTTTTGCTTTGGAGACAGTTGCTTTTTTAGGAGCTTTAACTGTCTTAGCTTTACTTTGACGAGTTTTAAATTTCTCCACCCGACCAGCGGTATCCATAACTTTTTCCAGACCAGTAAAAAATGGGTGGCAGTCTGAACAAACCTCAACTTCCACCTTGTCTAAAGTTGAACCAACAGTAAACTTATTACCGCAAGCGCATAAAACTTCCGCTTCTGTATTATATTTAGGATGAATTTCTTTTTGCATAAATTTAATTATCAACAAATTAAGACCTTATTTAAGCACAATTCTAGTTACTACGCAAGATGTCAATTTGAGTTTGCATATCACCGGCTATTCTCATCACAGAATCTCCATAAAAAGCATTTCGACTATCGGCCCAATTACCCCCAGCATAATAACGAAGGGCGGCAGTCCTCTCGGCGGTATAGCCACCTCCAGCTGCTCCTAAATCTCGAAGTAAAAGTTGAGAAGCGGCAAAAGCGTCAAGTGGTCGCCAAGGGCTAGGTGGATTATTGCCAGTAATCGCTCCTATTCGAGCTTTATAAGGCTCCCAAGTTGAGGGTATAAACTGAGCTGGCCCCATAGCTCCACCATAACCATAACTAAGAGGGCAAGATAAAGGGGTAGTTTTAGGGTCTAATCCTAATTCTGATGTAATACGCAAGAAAGGAGCAATATCTCGAGTTGGGTGCATAATCTGATCATACAATTTATGAGGCGGGTCACCGGCTCTGTTGCAAGTACCCACATTTTGTCCAATATTAGACTCTTGCTTTAAAATAGCTAAAGCAAAGGCTGGCCTCACACCTGTTTTTTGACTTAAACTGACAGCTAAATCTACTGCTTCGCCAAAAGTAATAGTGGTAGAAGAGTCACGCAATTGAAACAAAGCACTTCGAATGGCATTTCTCTCAGCCTCTCTGGCGGCAATAATATTTCTATAGCCAGCTTCTTCTGTTTTAGAAATAGATAATAATCTTTTTTTCTCAGCTTCAGCCACTTGTATTTTAGCGGTCTCAGCTTCAATCACTCTTTTAGCATCAATCTCAGCACTTTGACGACGCTCTAAACTCACCTTCTCTTTTGTCGCTTCCACTTGAGTATTTCTCATATCTTTAAACGAATCATGAACAGTAGATTGAATAAAATTAAAAGAATCTAAATCAACAAAAACATTAGACAAAGAGTCATTACTTAAAATAATTTCAGTTAATGTCGTACTATCTAATTTTTTAGTTTGACGTAGCAACTCCGACAAAGAATTCCTGTCAGCCTCTATTTGTTCCGATAAAGTTAAAATGGTCTTTTGCCTTAAATTGATATCCCCTCCTAGTCTTTCAATTTCAATTTGTTTCTGCCTGATTTTTAACTTAGCCTGATTGATTTCATAATTTAAAATTTCTACATCCCGAGCAATAGAAGCGGTTTCTTTTTGTTTACTTCCTAGTTTAATGGTATTAGCTGCTATTTCAGCTTCCACTCGAGCTAATTCTTTTTTTAACGCTTCTTCACGTTGCTGTTTCTCAGCTTCAGATAAATTTTGCTGAGCATTTACTTGTACTGGTGCCAAAAAGATAGCTAAAATAAAAATAAAGCTAAAACCAAAAACATATGGGGCCCAATTTTGGTAAAAAATATTCATACAGAGCTTTAAGTATAAAAGTTATCCTGTTTTAAGGCAAGCTATAAAAAAATAAACTGAAATTACAATCTAATCCAAAAAACACCCTTTCTTTAAAAGGGTGTTTTGGTCGAAACTCATTTTAGTTTTATTTATGACTCATTTTCAGCTGAAGCCTCTTCTTCTTTTTTACCTTTCTTTTCTACTTGGATATTAGACAAATCTGGTGCTTCTTCTTCCTCTTCTTCCTCTTCTGTTGGTTCAGATACTAATACTACCACTTCTTCTGCTGGGACTAAAGAAGTCACACCCTGAGGTAAATTAAGATCAGCCACAGTAATCTGACTATCAAAATCAACTAAACTAGAAATATCAACTTCGATATCATGAGGTAAATCAGCTGGTTTAGCTTCAATAGTCAAAGCGTGCATGACTTTAACCAAAATACCATTTAAGCCTTTAACAGCTGGTGATTCACCTACAAACACTAGCTCTACGTCTACTTCTACTTTTTTATCTTTTTCAACTGCATAAAAATCGGCATGAATAGGCAGTCCTGATACAGGATGATAGTCTACAGCGTAAACTAAAACACTTTTTTCACCCTCCGGAGTTACTAAATCTACCACCGTTGATTCTCCGGCCGCTTTAAAAACTTTCTCAAACTCTTTTGATTCAACAAAAAAAGGAGTCGCTTCTTCTTTGCGTCCGTAGACTACCACCGGTAATAAACCCTCGTTTCTAGAGCTTTTTAATTTCTTGCCGAATATTTCTCTTTTTTGAGCCTCAAGTTTTAACATTACAAGGACGAGTATATAATAAAATCAGAATTTTGCAAGCTAGTGATGGCTTAAATATTTTTTAACATCAGTTTTAGTGCCCCCCACTTTTTTACCTGGATTAAATATATTACTAGGATCAAAAATATGCTTCACTTCCTTAAATAAAGCTACTATTTCAGACCCATACATTTGTTCTAAATAGGGGGTTCTAATAATACCGTCATTATGTTCAGCCGTAATAGAACCTTCAAATTTTAATACTAAATCATACACCTTATCAGATAATTCAAGTATCACTTCATGGTTTTTACTATCCGTCATATCCATTAGAGGTATAATATGAAAATTACCATCACCAGCATGTCCTGCTATGGTATAAATTAAATCATATTCGTCTAGAATAGTTTGAAGTTGTGGCAAAAACTGTGGTAAAAACTCAGGTCTAACTATAATATCATCTATAAAAGGAGCTGTTCTTTTACCTTTAATATGTTCTCGTAATAAACTAAAAGACTCTCGCCTAATGGTCCAGTATTTTTCTATCTCAGTGTCATTATTGGCCCGATGGGTTGTCACTTGATAAGATTTTAATTTTTTATCCAAAGTGGCTACTTTTTGGCTTAAATCTTTTTCATCACCACCTGTAAACTCAACCAACAAGACTAGTTTCGGTACTCCTCCTCGTAAAAACATTTTAAATTCAGGCCAAAAAGATAAACTTAATTTAAATAAATTTTTCAATTTCATCTTCTTTATAAGTTCAGGTAAAAAACGAAGAGCCAGTCCAAAAGTGTGCTGATCATAAGACTCTAAACTAGTGGGTCCAAATGTTAAAACATCATTTATAACCTGACTTATTTGTTTTAAGCCTGGTAAAAATACAACTAACAACTGCTGGTGTTTTTCCACTGGCACCAATTCCAATTTAACTCGACTCGTAATACCTAAAGTACCCTGCGAGCCAACGATTAACTTATTTAAATCAAAAGTTTGACCATCCCACACATGCCACAAGTAGTAACCAGCTGAATTTTTTGACACCTTAGGTTTGGCTTTTTTTATTATCTCTAAATTATCTGTAATTAATTTAAAAAGATCAGAGTGCAGGCGCCCCCAAAGATCATCTCTTTTCATCACTTGGTCCAATTCTTCTTTAGTTAGAGGTTTAACTTCATACTCCTTGCCGTCAGCTAAAATAATACTGGACTGTTTTAAATATTTTTCAGTTTTACCAAAGCGTAAATTTTTTTCACCCCCCGAATTATTGCCCACCATACCCCCGATTGTATTTAAATCGCGAGAAGCGGTAAAACTAGCTAAAATCTGATTTGTCTTTAAAGTCTCCTGTTCAAAATCGCGATAAAAAGTACCTGGTAAGGTCTCGGCCATATTACCTACTATTTTAGTTTCTCCTTGCATATATCGAGTGATATCTAAAATAATAGACTTATTGAGTGGTCCACCAGACATACAAGTACCTGCTGCTCGCGGAGTAATAGATAAATCCGGACAATCTTTTTTATGTAGACCAACTATTTTAACTACTTTTTTTATATCTTCAGAATTTTTAGGGTAAATAACTAAAGCTGGCTTCACTACAAACAAACTGGCATCGGTACTATAACGATTTAAAGTTACTTCATCAAAAACAACGTCCCCTTCCAAGCTATTTTTTAAAGCCGTTAACACTTTTTCTGGAATAGGCATAGAAATAAGATTAATCTGTAAATAAATGTAAAAATTCTTTAGTTTTAACTTCTATTGCCCCCACCACTGGGGCCATTATTTTATAAGGCGAAATTTCATCTGGGTTTTCTTGAAGGGCAAGTTTTAAAGCATCTTTATAAGCTAGTCTCAGTTCAGTATTTATATGAATAATAGACATACCAGCTAAAATAGCTTGTTTAAAATCTAAATCCGCAATACCAGACCCACCATGAAGAACTAACGGCACTCCAGCTGACTGTCTAACCATTTTAATTAATTCTATATCCAAATTAGGATTGGTCATATTTTTTAACACACCATGCAAATTACCCACCGCTGGTGCCAGTAAATCAACCCCTGTTTCAGTCACAAAATTACTAGCCAGTTCAGGGCTAACCTTAATATCAGAATTTAAAACATCAGCCGGAATTTCATCTAAAATTTTACTCGAGGTACCAATATAACCAAGCTCTCCTTCAACCAACATATCTGGGTTTTTAGCTTTAACATAAAGTACAGCTTCTTTAGTTAAAGCAATATTCTCTTCTATTGAAAGCTTGCTCCCATCTACTACCACAGCATCAAAACCAGCATCTACCACCTCTTTTATTCCAGCCATAGAATAAGTATGATCAGCACTTAAAAATATTGGTATACTGTGCTCTTTTTTTAAACTATCTACTATGGCTCTAGCTTCTCGAACTCCAAAAAACTTTCTTTCACCTTCAGATAGCCCTAATATAATAGGTAGTTCAAGCTCGCTAGCAGCACTCACTAAACCATGTAAAATTTCAATATTAGAAAAATTAAAATGTCCCACCGCTTGTTTGTTGCCTTCTGCTTCTTGAATAATATCGATTAATTTTTTCATATATCCATATACTAACATAGCTAAAAGCTTTTTTATGTTATGATGTTTATAACTTAATTCATTAAATTTTAACTTAAAATATGTCTCAAAATTTTGATTTTATCGCTTTAGGTGACATTGTAACCGATGCTTTTATAAAACTAAAAGACACTGAAGCTAAAGTAGTTTGCGACACAAAAGGTAAGCCCTGCCAAATTTGTATGAATTTTGGCGATAAAATTCCTTATGAAAATGTCGTTGTAATACCAGCTGTTGGCAACAGCCCTAACGCCGCTGTGTCAGCTTCTAGACTCGGCTTAACCTCAGCTTTAGTAACTAACTTGGGTGACGATTCTTACGGTAAAGAAGCTCTAGAAACTCTAGAAAAAGCTGGCGTCAAAACTGATTTTGTTACCACTCACACTGATGAAAAAACCAATTATCACTTTGTTTTACGCTATGGAGCCGAAAGAACAATTTTAGTTAAACATGAAGAATACGACTATCATCTACCAGATATCGGTGCCCCTAAATGGCTTTATTTAAGTTCACTGGGTGAAAATTCTCTACCCTTTCATCAAGAAATAAATGACTATTTAAACAATCACCCTGAAATAAAACTGGCTTTTCAACCGGGCACTTTTCAAATGCAGTTAGGCTTAGATAAATTAAAATTTTTATATGAAAAAGCAGAAACATTTTTCTGCAACAAAGAAGAAGCCCAAAAAATACTCGCAAATACAACTAGCAATATAAAAGAACTCCTGCAAGCTATGCATGCAGTGGGCCCCAAAATTGTGATCATTACAGATGGGGCAGAAGGAGCTTATGTGTACGACGGCACAAACACTTGGCATATGCCTATTTATCCTGACCCCAAACCACCAGTCGATAGAACTGGCGCTGGTGACTCTTTTGCTTCTACTTTTACCGCTTGTCTAGCTTTAGGATTATCTATTCCTGAAGCTTTGGAAAGAGCCCCTATTAACTCAATGTCTGTTGTACAACATATTGGCGCTCAAGCAGGTCTTTTACCCCGTGAGACTTTAGAAAAATATTTAATTGAAGCTCCAGCTGGCTACAAAGTAGCCCAAATTTAACCAAAAAAAGCCCCGCGCAACAGGATTGGAGCTTGGGGATACCAACGCTAGTTGCACGGGGACAGTATTTTTTTTACAGGCTCGCCACGTTAAGCAAGACGAGCTTTGCTTTGTATTTTTTCTTCCAACCAAACCCTCTAATCGGGCTCACCACGCGGTACCTTGTACCTTCGTAGCATTTTACTACCTCCTTTCTTTTGTTTTTCTTTTCCCGGAAAGTCGATCAGCAGGCCCGTTCGTCACAAACCGACCGCGGCCGCCTGGGCACCTGGCGCCGGAAAAGTCCTCGATAAAAAATTATTGATCCCGAAGGACGAGGTTTCAATTTCAACAGGGGGGCTTCTCATTATACTTCCTCCTCTTGGTTGTTGTTGTTTTTTTAAAGGGCTTTACAGCAGGGAATCGTCCCAGCGGTAATTATACCCAATCTATTTCTTATTGTAGCATATTATAATACATTGTCAAGTATTTTATAATCACAATTTTAACATCTAAAATAGGCTCGAAAATAACCCCCTAGTCATTTATTTTAATAAAAAATAAAAAACTCTGCCTTTATACAAAAAGACAGAGCTTGAATTTGATGGTCGCGGCAAAAAAGTGAGGAGAAGCGCATGAGGGGAAGGTTGGGGACACTTACCCCGGAGCGGAGAAGGAATACCTCAGTGTGTATAAGGTATTCAGGGGAGGCTCCTACCAGTCAACTTTTTTGCCGCATCAGAAAAAAAGGTTCTTAATTGATCAAACTTTAATCTATTATACTTCTTGCTTAAAGTCAATATCTAATTGGTTTTACGAGCTAACACTTTTTTAACTGTTTCCACTATTGCCTCAACTCCTAACCCATAATGATCCAAAAGCTCACTTGGCTCCCCCGACTGTCCAAAATCATCATTAATCCCCATTATAGTCATTGGCACCGGTAAATTTTGAACTAAAAACTCGGCCACTGCACTTCCCATACCGCCTGCAATTTGATGTTCTTCCACAGTCACCACCGCTCCGGCCTCTTTGGTTATTCTTTTAATCGTTTTTTCATCTAAGGGTTTTATAGTATGCAAGTTGGTCACCGACACCATTATGTTTTCACTCTCTAATTTTTTAGCGGCCACTAATGCTCTATGTACCATAGGCCCACAAGCAATAAGAGCCACTTCTGGTTTGTTTGGACAGACCAACATATTGGCCACTCCTAATTCAAACGGAGATTCGTCTGTGGTCACTACCACCGACTTATTACGAGCTAGCCGAATATAAGCAGGACTAGTGGTCTTCGCTATAGCAGAAGTGGCTTTTTTAGCTTCAATACTATCAGCTGGCACCACCACTGTCATTCTAGGCAAAACACGCATTAGAGCAATGTCTTCAATCGCTTGATGAGTTCCCCCGTCAGGACCGACTGAAATTCCAGCGTGGGAACCGACAATTTTAACTGGCCGGTCATTATAACAAATAGTAGTTCTTATTTGCTCCCAATTACGCCCCGGAGAAAACATGGCATAAGACGAAGTAAAAGGAATTTTACCCATAGCAGCTAGCCCTGAAGCCACTGTCACTAAATTTTGCTCTGCCACTCCCACTTCTATATAACGCTCCGGAAATTTATCAGCAAATAAATTCATGCGAGTTGATTCAACCAAATCGGCACACAAAGCCACAATGTTTTTATTCTGACTCCCCGCCTCTAACAGCCCGTCGCCAAAACCATCACGAATAGGCACTTGCTCCACTTGCAAGTCAAAAATTTTAGGATTTAATTTTTGATCAGGATTTAACATTTATTTATTCATGTTCACTTTTAATTTTACCAGCCAAAGTTCTAAGTTCCGCCAAAGCTTTTTGTCCTTCTTCTTTAGTGGGCGGTTTACCATGCCACTCATATTTTCTTTCAAACTCGGCCACTCCTTTACCCGGAATTGTATGAGCTATAATAACCGTTGGCTTACCATAAACAGCCTGGGCTTCACCCACCGCATCTATAATGTCATCAAAATTATGTCCATCTATTTCTATCACATGCCAATTAAAACTAGCCAATTTATCAGCTAGCGGCTCCAAGGGGAGCACGTTTTCGGTATAGCCATCGATTTGAATATTATTTCTATCAATAATAGCAATTAAATTATGCAATTTATATTTAGCTCCCAACATAAAAGCTTCCCAAGTATTACCTTCTCCAAATTCGCCATCACTTAAAAGCGCATAAATATAACGCCCGGAGCCAGCTTCCCCAAAATCTAACTTGTCGGCTAAAGCCATGCCCACTGCTTGCGACAGCCCAGCTCCTAGTGGCCCCGAACTGGTTTCTAGGGCCGGTAAATACTCTCGATGTGGATGGCCTTGCAATCTAGTGCCAAATTTACGTAAAGTAGACAATTCAGTTATCGGAAAATAACCAGCATGAGCCATCGTGGCGTATAAAACAGGGCAAATATGCCCATTAGACAAGACCAATCTATCTCGTTCTGGCCAGGTAGGATTTTGCGGATCATGACGCATAACATGAAAATATAAAGCGGTAAAAATATCAGTCATCCCTAAAGGTCCCGCTGTGTGACCTGAACCAGCTTCCACTAAAGACTCAATAATAGACTGCCGAATCAAATTGGCTTTATCTATTAAAAATTCTTTTTTGTCGTCTGTTAAAGCTTCCATATTTTTAAATATTTTTAAATTTATTTAATTCTTCTTTCAAATCTGGGGCTTGCCATAAACTAGAACCAACCACCAAAGAGCCGGCACCAGCTAGTTTTACTTTTTTTGCTATATCTAAATTAAGACCTCCATCAACTTGAATCAGACCTTCTGGCCACAGTTTTTTTAAAGCTGTTATTTTGTCCAATACCGATTCATCAAAAACCTCTCCATGATGACCAATTTTTTTAATACCCATCAATTGAATTAAATTTAAATGTTTAAGAGGTAAATAATCTTCTATCTCAGATAGCGGAGTATCTAAAAGTAAAGCTAGCCCCAACTGACTAACAGTATGCTCAAAACTATTTAAAATTACTCCTAGCTTATCGGTACTTTCCACATGAACAATGATTCTATCTGCTACTTGAGCCCAAAGAGTAATATTTTCTTCCGGTTTTTCTGTCATTAAATGTACTTCTATTTTAGCTCGTCCTGGGATTAATTCTAAATCGTCAGGATTGTTCCAAGTAACATTAGGAGCAAACACTCCATCGGCAATATCTACATGAACCCAATCGGTATCATTGGCTACAATTTTCATTTTTTCCTCTAATTCTGATAAAGAATGAGGAATAATAGCTGGGCTAATATTTAACATCATTAAAAAATATTTTCTTCAGTAATAAGTCCATCAATTTTTTTAACTCGACGAATATGCCTATCTTCACCGGAGAAATTAGTTGTAAGCCACAACAAAATAGCCGTTTCCGCTTCTCTGGCAGTCATAAAACGAGCCCCTAAAGATAAAATATTAGCATCATTGTGCTCTCGAGAAAGTTTTAAAATATCTTCACTGCCTCCATAAAAAACAGTGGCTCTGACTCCTAGAACTCTATTGGCTGTCATAGCTTCACCTTGGCCCGACCCACCAAACAAAAGCCCTAAATAATTTCCCCCACCGCCTGATATTCTTTTAGCCACAATGCGACAAACTTTAGGGTAGTCATCATGTTCATCATAACTAAAAGCCCCTTCATCTTCAACTAAATATTCTTTAGTTCGTAAAAAATTTTTTATATGTTCCTTTAACTCAAAACCAGCATGATCGGCCCCTAAGACAATGGTTTTTTTATGTCCACTGTCTAAATTTTTAGCCTCATCAGCCAATTTTAATTCTTGTTCTAATTCTTGAGTTAAATTATCCATTATTTTTATATTACCGGCTAGTTTTTACCACATGTTCAACTAAAGTATGAGCATAGCCCATTTCATTATCATACCAAGCCATTACTTTAACCAAATCTCCAGCTACCACTCTAGTAAAATTTAAATCAGCAATTGAACCATGAATATTCCCAATAATGTCCGACGATACTAGAGGTTCATCAGTGACAGTAAAAACATTATGCCATCTTGGATTTTCCGCCCCTTGACGTAAAATATTATTCACCTCTTCTATGGTTGTTTTTCTATCGGCTATAAAGGTAATATCAACCAAAGACCCAGTAACCACCGGTACTCTTGTAGCCACGCCATCAAATTTATCTATTAACTCAGTAATAACTTGAGTTACAGCAGTAGCAGCCCCAGTACTAGAAGGAATGATATTTTGAGCCCCAGCCCGCCCTCGACGAAAATCTTTCTTGTCGGGCGCGTCAACTAAAGACTGACTAGCAGTATAGCCATGAATAGTATTTAACACCGCTTTTTTTATCCCTAAACCCTCATGTAAAATTGTAATAATGGGACTGGCTGAATTAGTAGTACAAGAGGCATTAGAAGTAATTTGGCAAGTACTTAATCTATCTTCATTAACCCCCATTAAAACTGTAGCTCCTGGGATACCTGCCACCTGTTCATCTTTCACTGGTGCTGTAATGACTACCTTTTTAGCTCCAGCGTCAATATGAGCTTTAGACCCTTTATAACTGGCAAAAACACCAGTGGCCTCTACTACTACATCTATATCAAGCTCAGCCCAAGGTAATAAACTAGGATCCTTTTCTTGAAAAAATTTAATTTCTGCTGGCCCCATACTAAAAGCCTGATCATTGTCTTGAGTAATTTCAAAACGAGATCCACCATAAGTAGTGTCATATTTAAGCAAATAAATTAAATTTTCTAAAGAAGCTAAATCATTGACCGCCACCACTTCAATATCAGATCTTTTTAAAGCCAACTTTAAAAAAGCTCTCCCAATACGCCCTAAACCATTAATAGCTACTCTAGTTTTTTTCATACCTGTATTATAGCAAAAAATAGCCAATATATATTGCCTCTTGTGGAGAAGATAAATTTAAAACCAACTTAAACTAATTTTTCCCTAAATAATTTTGCCAGCATACCCGGATTAGCCGCTCCCCCACTTTTTTTCATCGCTTGACCAATTAGAAATTGCAACAATTTATCATTACCAGCTTTAAAATCGTTTACCACCTGACTGTTTTCTTTTATTACCTCATCTATTATTACCTCTAATTCCCCGGCGTCACTTTTTTGAAATAAATTTTTAACAGTGGCTACTTCCCTAGCCTCACCCCCTGTGGTAAGTAAAGTCTGTAAAATATCTTTAGCTCCCCGCGAAGACACCTCGCCTGCTAAATACATTTTTACCAACTCGGTTAAAGCCTCTACAGTTAAATTACCTAAACTACTATCTGTTAAGTTTAAATTTTCTTTACTTACAACACCCAAACTATCTGAAGTAATAAAGTTGGCCACCACCTGCCAAGACTTAATATCGGTAAAGTTTTTAGCTACTTGTTCAAAAAAGTCGGCCAACTTATTATTTTTAACAAAAGTGGCCACATCTTCCAATTTTAAACCATAGGTTTCTGTAAATCTGTCTTTTTTTTGGGCTGGTAGTTCAGGTAGGGTTTGGGCTAAATTTTGAAAATCGGGAATTTCATTAATATACAACTTCGGTAAATCAGGATCAGGAAAATAACGATAATCTTCCGAAGTTTCCTTTTTACGCTGGGAAAAAGTTACCCCCTTATTTTCATCCCAACCTCTAGTTTCTTGAACAATGTGTCCTCCTTTTTCTAAAACATCAATTTGACGCTTAACTTCAAACTCAATGGCTTTTTCTACCGCCCGAAAAGAGTTTAAATTTTTAACTTCAACTTTAGTGCCAAATTCATTAGGGTCGTCACTAACAGAAATATTGGCTTCCACCCTCATTTCACCTTTTTCCATATTAGCTTCAGAAACATTTAAATATTCTGGTGATAATAAAAGTTGCAACTCTCGAGCAAAATCTCCCGCTTCAGAGGAAGAATGTATAACGGGTTCTGTTACTAGCTCCATTAAAGGCACGCCCGCCCGATTAAAGTCAACCAAGCTAACATCACCATTATGCTGAGATCTAGCAGTATCTTCTTCCAAGTGAATTCTAGTAATATCTATACCAGCTAAACTTCCACCTGTTACTAGCGGATATTTATACTGACTGATTTGATAAGCTTTTGGAATATCGGGATAAAAATAATTCTTACGATCAAATTCAGTAAACCCTGCTATTTGCCCCCCAAGAGCGGTACCAACTTTTAACACATATTTCACTGCTTCTTTATTTATAACCGGTAAAGTTCCGGGGTGAGCCATACAAATAGGACAAATATTGACATTCGGTTTTTTTTCATCAGGATCATTTTTAGACCCACAAAACATCTTAGTTTTTGTACTAAGCTCTGCGTGTATTTCAAGTCCAATTGTAGGGATATATTTACTCATTAGTCCATTAGTCACTGGCAGTATATAAAAAAAATAACCTTTTGTCATTCTAAAAGGAAGGGTCGCCCTTCCTTTTTTAAATCTGTGGTCCAACTTTTTAAATATCTGTTTAAACAATTTGAACCTCTTCTTCTAGAATAATCCCGAATTTAGTTTTAACTTTAGCTTTTAATTTATCAGCCAACTTAATAACATCAGTTGTTTTACCACTCCCTTTATTAATTAATAAATTGCCATGAAAATCTGGAATATAAATCTGCCCCACACAACTACCTTTAGCTCCTACTTGTTCTAATAGAAAACCAGCTGGGATTTTTCCCTCTATTATCTTATCTGCTGGAATATTTTTTAAAACCTCTTTAGATACATTTTTTACTAAAACATTTTTAAAGAAACTTCCTGGACATTTTAAACCAGGGGTATATTTTTTATTTCTTACTTCAATTATATCCTGTGACTTTTTTGTTAAAGAAGGGCCATCTCCTAATTTCAAAACAAAAACCGCTTTTAAAATTAGCCACTTTTTTTGTTTAAAAATACTGGTTCTATAAGCAAAAAAACAGTCTTGTTTTAATAGCCATCTAACTTTTTGCCCATCAAAAATCTGGACTTTTTCTAAAGTATCACTAATAGATTGCCCATAAGCACCAGCGTTGCCAGCCACTGCTCCGCCTATAGTACCAGGTATCCCAGACAATGATTCTAGTCCAGCTAAATTATTATTTAAACTTAAATCAATTAAAGGCTGGAGAGCTACCCCAGCTTCCACTTCAATTTTTGGACCACAAACAACAGCATTTAATTTATTAAGTTTTGGGGTTTTATAGCAAACAAAAACCACTTTATTAAGCAATGTTTCTGTAAAAATTATATTACTACCCCCAGCAAAAACATAATAAGGAATTTTATGAGCTTGGAGTTTCTTAATTGCTTCCACTAATTCCTCAGAACTCTCAATCAACACCAACCAAGAAGCTACTCCGCCCATACGAAAAGTCGTATAACCGGCGAGAGATTCTTTTAATTTGACCTGAGGAAAAATATTTTTAATCACTTCATCTGTCATGGATTATTCATTATATAGGAATTATGAGGCAAAACAAAAACACCACTCGCCTAGCAAGTGGTGTTTTTAAACCAATTTCTTTCTTCTATTATCGAGCTGATAATACTCGGAAATAGTAAGTAGTGTTAGCTTGTAGCCCAGTTAATTGAACTGAGTGGCTAGTAACCTTACTTTCATTAAGAGAAGTAGAATTTTGATAACCTCTATTATTACTTGAATCGTCTTCTGCTATTTCATCAGTAACTTGAGTAGTACCATAAACAACACGAGAAGTGGCTGGTTCACATGTCTCCCAAACTATAGTGGCACTATTTGTAGTGACATTAGTTGCTCGAGGTATGTTGGCTCCGCTTTCAATAATAAGTGGAGAACATTGACCACCGTCTATAATGTTGACGGTAATGCTATCTGTATCGGTTTGGCCGGTCACAAAATCTGTTACGCGTAAAGTGACGGTTTTAGCACCAACTGTAGAATAAGCATGGGTCTCATTTTGACCAGCGTCTTGAGTACCATCGCCCCAAGTCCAGTTATAATCATAATTAACTTCGTCTCCACTACCACCTGAACCTGAACCTTCGAAAGTAATCACTTCATTTACATCAAAAGATGAGTTGTTTGAAGGTGTATCAATATTAGCATTCAAAGCTGGAGCTTGAGCTAAAACTGATGCAGGAGCAACAAACATTATTGTTATTGCAATCGCAATAAATTTGGTTACATTTTTCATAAACATAAAATAAATAATAAACTTTTTATAATTTTTTAAAACTTTAATTTAAATACTTAATATCTGTAGCCTAAAATCAACCTTTTTAGTCTACCTCAGAATCATCTATTACTACCACATATCATCAAAAAAAGCAAGAGTATATTTAAATCTTCCCATTTTAGAAATAACACCAGAAAATATTGTCCCAATAAAGCGTTTTTAACTAAAAAAACACCCGGAAAACCTTACTTAAAAGATCTTCCGGGTGACTAACAAACAAACTGCTCTAAACTATTTTATTCTACCACCACCTGCAATGAGGCGGTGGCTCTGTCTCCGGTTGAGTCTTCAACCGAAAACCGTGTGAGTCCATCACCTAACTCGATATAGGATTCCCACTCTTTGTCGAGGGTGACAATCCGAGGATCGACTGGGTCAGCATATACCACCCAATCGGTTCCCACAGTACCGTTAATGTCGACGGATACTGACCCGTCGGCCAACAAAGTAAACTGTAATCTTTTTGTGTCAGGCGACTGAGCCACGACACTGAAAGGGAATTCACTTCCAATCACATACAGAGACATTCTTCCGAATTCTCCATAGCGATAGTGGTAACCCCCACTTTCATCAGTCGTTGCTACATCATCTATTACCTCCACCTCTAAAGATAGTGGTTCGGGTTCTTCCGGTCCTAAAGAGATCGTTAGATCTACCGCAGAACCTAAGCTAACTTCAATTCCGCCTAATGGGTTTTGGTCGGCCACATGGCCTTCCGTGTACATGCTGTTTGCCCTACTGATGGCGCCCAACGCCAGTCCAGC
>JBFIHK010000010.1:0-21354 GCA_041601795.1 Minisyncoccia bacterium | reverse complement strand
CTACACTCGCTATAGTACCCCGCCATGCGTGCATGGCGGGGTCTTTCTAATTCGTGCAGGATTCTTTCATTACATGAACAGTATACCTTTGCGATTTTCTCTCGGCCAAGCCGCTCGAAAATAACGCAAAGCTTTTCGAATCCTGCTCGCGACTGAAGCAGTTCAGTCGCTACGGAGCACTGTTGTGCCCCGTGCAGGATTCGAACCTGCGACCGTTCGCTTAAGAGGCGACTGCTCTACCAACTGAGCTAACGGGGCTTTATGGAGGCCTGGGCGGGAATCTTTCCTTACAGGAACAGTGCAGGTTTTCCGTTTTCTAAAATATAAGTTTTTAGAAAACATGGAAGAACCTTTTCGATACCCGACAAAAGATAATCAATTAACTTTTTTCCACAGGTCTAATAAAAAGACCATCTAATCTTTTTATTGAGGCCTGGGCGGGAATCGAACCCGCGCGTCGCGGTTTTGCAGACCGCTGCGTTACCACTTCGCCACCAGGCCATGGTTTATTTTTAACTATCTTTTTTCTTATCGGCTGAAATTATGTCGTCTATTTTTTGGCGATTTTTTTCACCATAATCAAGATCAACGTGTAAGTAGGGCAGAATCCCTAAACCAGAATTTTTTTTAATATAACCACGCAGTTCTTGGAGATGGTGTTTAATAAAAGCTAGAGCTGGACGTTCTTGGTCTTCGGGTAAAACTGAAATCAAAATGGTGGCCTCTTTAGAGTCGTCAGACAATAAACAACCAGTGACTGTTATTAAAGACTGTCGACTAGCTTCACTCGCTATATATTTAGCCGCCAAGGATTGGATCCGGTCTTTAATTCTTTCATTTCTAATACTATTTTGATCTGGCATTATTATATACTTTGATTTTAATTTAGGCTATTTTTAGGATGTAGTCACCATCTCTAATGTTTCTAATTTGTCTCCAGGGGCAATGGTTATTTTTGATTCTATCATAGTTCCAAACTGTTTGTCGGCTATAACTTCTTCAACGGCTAGTTTTTGTTCTTGAAGTTCAATTACTTTTCCTCGACCAATTTCATTATCGTGACGGAATATTTTAACTCCAGCACCTTTTTTTATGACCCCAGAATCAACTCGCCCCCCTAAAACTTGTTTGTCTTTTTGACTACTGAAACATTTTAGGATTTTAATCTGACCAATACTTTTCTCTTCTGTTTTTATAGGGCGTCTTTTTAAAATTTCATCTTTTAGCCAGTCGGTTAAGTTGTAAATAATATCAAAAGTAGAAATTGTGACGTTATGCCTTTGGGCTAGATCTTTAATACCACGGTCTTCTTTAACATGGAAACCAACTATAATTGGTGGTGTTTCTGAACCGCTAACAGTTTTAATGTCGTTGTCGTTTATAGCTCCAGTACCAGTGGATACTATTTTATATTCTACTCGATCATCATCTATTTTTCCTATCTCATATAAAACAGCTTCTAAAGTACCCTCGGAATCACTTTTAACTATTATAGGTACTCTGACTTTTTCGGTTTCATTTTGATAATTAGAAGCTGTGGCTACTGGAGTGTTTTCTGTGTTATTGGCAGTTTCTTTTATATAGCGATCAGCTTCTTTTTTGGTTTTAAAAGTGTTAAAGGGTAAACCAGCTTCAGCTGAAGTTTGAAAGCCAAATATTCTAACTGGAGCTGAAACAGTGACTTCTTTTTCTATTTGACCCAGAAAATTTTCCATTCTTTTTATTTTAGAAGCTTTGCCACCAATACCAATATAGTCACCCAAGTTTAAGGTGCCATTTTTAATAATTAAAGTAATTAGGGGGCCAGTTTTAGGATCTAATTTTGACTCCAAAACAAAACCTGTAGCAGGGGTGTTTTTTTCTGCTTTAAGTTCTTCTAATTCAGCTACTAGTAAAATTAGGTCTAGTAAAACATCTATTCCTGCACCTGTTTTGGCTGAAATACTAGCTATTGGTACATCACCACCATAACCTTCAACATAAATACCAGCTTCAGCTAACTCTTGTTTGACTTTATCTGGATTGGCGTTGGGCTTGTCTATTTTGTTAATAGCCACCACAAAAGGAATTTGACCAGCTTTAATAGCTTCAATAGACTCTAAGGTTTGAGGTTTAACTCCATCTTCGGCGGAAATAATTAAAATAGCAATGTCGGCAATAGAAGCTCCTCGGCGACGCATTTTAGAAAAAGCCTCATGACCAGGGGTATCTAAAAAAGTAATTTTTTTAGTTCCAGTATCGTTTGAATGAACAACCTCATAAGCACTCATATGTTGAGTGATACCACCTGCCTCACTATCAACAGTGTTGCTTTTTCTAATGTAATCTAGAAGAGATGATTTGCCATGATCAATATGGCCCACTACAGCGACAATAGGGGGTCTAGAATTATCTGTTGCTTGATTGGGGTTTTTAACCGAATCAGTAGTAACAGTTTTTTTTGATTGTACAGTTTTTTCTGCCATAGTGGTTTATTCTAGTGATTAAATTGTTAACTTTAAGAGATTTTTGGCGAGTAGTTTTTTCGCGCTTGATTGATAGCTTCTTTTTCTTCGGTTGATAATTCGTAAGTTGAAGCGTGTTTGGCTAGTGGTTTTGCGTAGACACTAACCTTATCTCTTGAATAAAGACTAGAAAAGACAACTCCGTTACCTTCTTCATCCATAATCGCAGTGGCAAAACTTTGATTACCACCATGGTCACGAAAAGGATTAAAGCGAATAGTGTGGGTTTTTTGAAGGGCTTTTTTTAATCTTTTATAAATATCTGTAAAAAGAGCATCGTCTTGTTTGCCTTTATTCATAATGTCATCTACCGCTTTACCTAAGTCGGCGATAATCGTTTCTAGAGATTGGCCATTTTTACCTCGAAAAATTTTATATAAACGCCACTCTAGTAAGGCAATCCAAATTACCATTAAAGCAATAACACTCAGTAAAGAGTAAAAAATAATTGGAGATAACATCATAAGCAAAAATAGACACTATATAACGATACCAAGTATACAATCTTTTTGACTTTTTTGCAAAAATTAAAGAAAAAGATAGAATGGGTAGAAATGAAAAACTTTTTGACTTTCTTAAATAAAAAAACAAATTCTAAACGAGTTTATTTAGATACAGCTTCTGGTACTCAAATAGAACCTCAGGTTTTAGAGTCTATGCAACCATTTTTGATGGCAAGTTTTGGTAATCCGTCTAGTATCCATGCTGAAGGTGTCAAAGCTAAACAAGCAGTAGAAAAAGCTCGGACTGATATTAAAAATATTTTAAACACTAAAGGCGGGGAAGTTATTTTTACCACCGGTGGCACTGAAGCCAATAACTTAGCTTTATTGGGAGCAGTAAAAAGCTATCAAAAACACTTTGGTCAATTGGGGACAGTTTTATGTTCTAGTATAGAACATCACAGCGTGTTGGGGCCACTTGAAGCTAGCGGGGCTCAGCTTTTAAAAATAAAAGTCGATCAATTGGGAGCTTTTGATTTAAATCATTTTAAAGAATTATTAAATCAAGTAGACGAGCCTGTAGTTGTTTCTGTTTGTTATGCTAATAATGAAATAGGAACAGTTTTTCCAATTAAAGACATTGCTAAACTCATTAGAAAAAAAAGAAAAGAGACGGGTAGCAGTTGGCCTCTTTTTCATATTGATGCTTGCCAAGCGCCTAGATTTTTACCTTTAGATGTGACCGCTTTGGGGATAGACTTAATGACTTTGAATAGTTCTAAAATATATGGTCCCAAAGGTGTGGGTTTGTTATATGTTGGCCCTAAGGTGTCTCTAGAACCTATTATTTATGGTGGAGGACAAGAGTTTGGTTTGTGGTCAGGAACTGAAAATGTGGCTGGTTTGGTTGGTTTAGCTAAAGCTTTATCTTTGTGCGAAATAAAAAAAGAAGACAGGTGGCAACAAGTAGATAAAGTTTGTCAGTATTTAAAAGAGGGGCTAGAAAATGGAATTCCAGAACTTACTTTTCATGGTTTAAACAAGTCTAGGCTACCCCATAATTTAAATGTTACTTTTTTAGGAGTAGATTCGGAACAAGTAGCGATTGACCTTGACCATTATGGGTTTGCAGTGTCTGTGGGTAGTGCGTGTAGCTCTAGTCAAAAAAGTGATAATCATGTTTTAAAGGCTCTTTATGGGGTTAAGGCTCCAATAGAATCTTCAGTCAGATTTACTTTAGACAATAATACCACTTTGTTAGACGTAGATAATTTACTTAAAATTTTACCATCTATTATAGAACGTCATCGAAGTATTAATTAGTCATATAGGACCGTCAATTTTAATCGGTCGTGATATAATAGGAATATTGTTATTTAATTTTAAAAAATATGCATACTTTACCTACTTTAACTTATAATTTTTCTAGTTTAGAGCCAGTTATCGATGGAGCAACTATGGAAATTCACTACAGTCGGCATCATCAAAAATATGTAGATAATTTAAATGAAGCTTTAGAGAGTTACCCTGAGGGTCAAAATAAAACCGTTGAAGATTTATTGTTAAATTTTGACAGTGTGCCAGAAGAAATAAAAAATAAAGTTAAAAATAATGGCGGTGGACACGCTAATCATTCTTTATTTTGGCAAATACTTAAAACACCCCAAGCAGACAATGAACCCCAAGTAGACAGCCAAATAGGGAAGGCTATAGTTAAAGATTTTGGGTCTTTTACTGATTTTAAAGACAAATTTACTACTACTGCTTTAGGTCAATTTGGTTCTGGTTGGGCTTGGCTTGTTGTAAGTGGTGGTGATTTGCAAATTATAAGCACACCTAATCAAGATTCACCTTTAATGTCAGGCCAATTTCCTATTTTAGGACTTGACGTTTGGGAGCATGCTTATTATTTAAAGTATCAAAATAAAAGACCAGATTATGTCGCTAATTTTTTTAGCGTGATTAATTGGCCTCAAGTAGAAAAGTTTTTTCTTGAGCATGTTAAATAGAGGATTATTGCCGACGTAGAGCAAGAGATGCCACACCTCCCGAGGTGTGGCATTCGAGCCGAAGAGGTAACAAGGGGTTAATACCCTTTAATTTTGACTTTTAGTGTTTAAGCTTGATAGAATGAGTTAATGGAAGTTGAAGATTTAACTAAAAGCCAACTTATTTTACTGACTTTATTGGTAAGTTTTGTGACTTCTATTGCCACAGGGATTGTAACTGTGACTTTAATGGAACAAGCTCCAGAAGGAGTGACCAATACCATTACTCATGTTGTAGAGCGGACAGTGGAACAAGTAGTACCAGAAACTAAAAGTCAGGTGGCTCAAGTGGTGGAAGTACCGGTAATAAAAACTGAAGAAGAATTAATCTTAGGAGCAATAAAAAAAGTGGCTCCAGCTGTGGGGGTGATAAAACAAAAAGTAGATGGCGAAACTAAAGTATTGGGTAGTGCTTTTTTAACTGACAATACTCAGGGTTTATTTACTACCGCCTCAATCTTAGTTGAGCCTAATACTGAATATTTAATTACTTTAGACAATGAATTGAATGTGTCTGTAAGGTCGGGTGATGTGGCTGGTTCTAGGACTTTATTAAAAACTTTAACTGAAGAAGATAAACTTAAATTAGCTACTATTAACCCTCTTAAAAAAAGCGCTTCAAGTTTAAACATTGGTCAATCGGTCATTGGAGTAGCGGCCCTAGGTTTAGAAGCTAATTATGAAGTGACTACTGGTATTATTTCCACCATTTCAGGCGGTAGTAGTACTACGCCAAGAAGTTTTGTGTACACTGTTGCTTCAGCTGATCATGTTGGATCTCCAGTAGTTGATGTTCATGGATTGGTTATAGGAATAGTAACAGGAGCAAAAAAAGTTTTAGCCTTTTAAAGATTGGTCTTAAAATTTATTGGATATCAAAAACACCTTATTTATTTACCGTTTTTATATTCTAAAAAAGTGGACAAATCTGGCCAGTATAAGCGGAAAGAAGGATGGGTTTATCTATTGACTCAAAACAATTATAATTGTATTGTATTAAAAACTGATAAAATACGATAGTTAATATATTTATCATTTTACTTTAAATTTATATGCCTCCATTTCAAAAATTTACTTCTAAGGCCCGTGATGCAATCAAGAAAGCTCATGAATTAGCTATAGAGCGAGGGCAAAATCATGTTAACCCAACTCATTTGTTGGCTGCTCTTTTGGTGCAGGAAGAAAGTTCAACCATTTCTATTATAGATAAAATAGAGGTTGATAGCTTAATGTTGACTGATTATATTTTAGAAATAATGGAAACGCCTGATGGTTCTTCCGTTAGTTCTTCACCGTCTTATCAAATTTATTTAACTCCAGAGTTGGTTAGAATTTTTGACGACGCCGCTAAAATAGCTGATGGTTTAAATGATGAATTTGTAGCGACAGAACATTTATTTTTAGCTATATTAAGCGTATCTTCTGAAGCTCGCGACATGTTGAATCGATTTAGAATTACTAAGGAAGGTGTAGAAAAAATAATCAAAGAATTGAGAGCTGGGAAAATTAAAGACATGGATCAGCCTAAAAAAAATAGGGCAATTGAAAAATATACTCGTAATTTAACTGATCTAGCTCGAGCAGATAAATTAGATCCAGTGATTGGGCGGGACAAAGAAATTAGACGGATTATGGAAATATTATCTCGTCGAACAAAAAATAATCCTATTTTAATCGGGGAAGCAGGAACTGGTAAAACAGCTATAGTCGAAGGCTTAGCTAATAGAATTGCTTCTGGGGATGTGCCAGAGTCTTTAAAGGAAAAAGAATTAGTGTCTCTTGATATGGGTAATTTGGTGGCTGGTACTAAATATAGAGGAGAGTTTGAGGAACGTTTAAAAAATATTATTAAAGAGATAGAGCGTTCAGATGGGCGATTGTTACTTTTTATAGACGAGATGCACACCTTGGTTGGCGCTGGGAGTGCTGAAGGAGCCATTGATGCTTCTAATATGTTAAAGCCGGCTTTAGCCAGAGGAGAGTTAAGAGTTATTGGGGCTACAACTTTAAAAGAATATCAGAAACATATTGAAAAAGATCAAGCTTTAACTAGACGATTTCAACCAATTCATGTTGAAGAGCCAAGTTTAGATGATGCCGTGACTATTTTACGAGGTTTGAAAGATAAATATGAAATTCATCATGGAGTTCATATTACTGATGATGCTATTGTGGCGGCGGCCAATTTATCTAGTCGTTATATTACCGACAGATTTTTACCAGACAAAGCTATTGATTTGATTGATGAAGCAGCTTCGGCTCTTCGTCTACAATTAGAGAATAAGCCGGCTGATCTAGAAGACGCTGAGCGTAAAATAATGCGTTTAGAGGTGGAAAAAGAAGCTTTAAAAAAAGAAATTGAAATAAATAAAATAGCCGGGGCTAAAGATAGAATAAAAGATATAGATAAAGATATTAGCGACTTAAAAGAAAAAACAGGCGAGTTGGAGTTGCGTTGGAAAAATGAAAAAGAAATTATTGGAGAAGTTCGTAGTGAAAAGGAAAAACTAGATAGTTTGCGCTTAGAGGCTAATTCAGCTGAAAGTAAATCTGATTTAACTAAAGCAGCCGAAATTCGTTATGGTGAAATTCCAGTTTTAGAAAAAAGTATTCGTCAGAAAGAATCTAAACTAAAACGCTTGCAAAGTGCTAGAAGAATTTTGAAAGAAGAAGTAACAGAAGAAGAGGTAGCTCAAGTGGTAGCTCGTTGGACCGGTATTCCCGTAGTTAGAATGTTGGAAGAAGAGTCTGATAAATTAATGAGAATGGAAGATGTTTTAAAAAAACAAGTCAAAGGTCAAGCCGAAGCTATTGCCAGAGTGTCCGAAGCTGTTCGTCGTAGTCGGGCTGGGGTAGCTGATCCAGACAGACCCATTGGCTCCTTTATATTTTTAGGACCAACGGGGGTAGGTAAAACAGAACTAGCTCGTAAATTAGCTGAATTTATGTTCAACGACGAAAAGTCTTTGATTAGAGTTGATATGTCAGAGTATATGGAAAAATATTCTATCTCTAAAATGATTGGTTCACCGCCTGGTTATGTTGGACACGAAGAAGGGGGTTCATTAACAGAAACTGTTCGACACCGACCTTATTCAGTTATTTTGTTTGATGAAGTAGAAAAGGCTCATCCTGAAGTTTTCAATGTTTTGTTGCAAGTATTAGACAATGGGCGATTAACAGATTCTAAAGGCCGAACAGTAAACTTTAAAAACACTATTATTATATTGACTTCAAATATTGGTAGTCAATTTATAAATAAGCTACAAAAAATAGGTTTTGGTGAATCGGAAGAATCTCAATTTGAAGAAGTTAAAGAGAAAATAATGGAAAGTTTAAAGAATCATTTCAAGCCAGAATTCTTGAATCGTTTGGATGACACTATAATTTTTGAGCCTTTATCAGCTGAAACCATTAAGGATATTGTTCAAATTCAATTAGATTTAGTTAGGCGAAGACTGTTACTTAAGGGTATAAAATTAGAAATAAGTAATGAGGTTTTCGACTATTTAGCTCGCGAAGGCTATAATCCTGAATATGGAGCCAGACCTTTAAAAAGATTGATTCAAAACAAAATCTTAAATAAAGTGGCTGAGTTTATTATTGCTCGTCGAGTAGAAAATGGAGGTATTGTGAAAGTGGCTGTGAAAGATGGGGTGCCTACCATTGAATTAAAAAAGAGTTATAAAATTAGTCGGACCAAGAAAAAGCCAGCCAAGGTAAGTGGTAGGAAATAAGTAAATAAAAAAACACCCAAGTGGGTGTTTTTTTATTGTGCGCCGGGAGGGATTCGAACCCCCGTAGCCCGAAGGCGGCGGATTTACAGTCCGCAGCAATTGACCGCTCTGCCACCGACGCATGCTGAGGTGACACTATTATTGCATAATTAAATCTTGTGGTCAAAAACAAAAAACCCGACCCCTGCTTGTCCGTCGTAGCCTAGTGTGTGTAGACGGAGTCGGGGGGCCGATAGTTTAATTTAGTTGGAAAAATTACTACCAATTATTTGCGTTTTTTAGCTGCCTTAGCTGCTAACATGTCTTTTTTAATTGCTAGTCTTTTTTTAGTTTTTTTAGAACGAGTTGTTCTTTTTTTGTCTAATCCAGTTATTCTTTTAGCCATATCCTTATTATACTTAGTTTTGTTTAAATAACAAACCCGCTGAAACGAGTTTGTCGTCAAGAGCGGGGGTGAGGTAAATTATAGATTTAAACTTGATTCAAGGTGGCTCTTGGTTCTGTCCCACAAGGCGACATACCAAGTTGGGCGACTTTTAATATCATCGAGAGTTGAGCGTTGTAGTTGATCCATTGCTTCTCTTATTGATAATTGCTCCGCTTTGATTAAATAATCCCGATATGTGCTCCCTAACATTAATTGATCCTTGGCGTTTTTAATAGCCATGTAAGACTTTGTATCCGTAAACCGACCAAGAAATGATAAGAATTTTAAGTTATTTATTTCTTGGGCTTCATTTAGTAGTTTTTCTTGTCTTTTTTGATCAAGATCTATAATATCTCCCATTTGAACTATCCTTTCTGTTGTTTAGGGTTCTTATCTGGTACTAATTTGACACATATTTACAAGTTTGACAAATATTTAGGTCATTCAAGCGCTAGCCCTTTTCTTTTTAGTTAACCTATGTTACAGTACTCCTGTTAAAATAATACTACATTATAGACATGTCCCAAGACAAATTAATCAAATTAGTCCATAAAGAGACAGGTGAAGTTTATTGGACTCGTAAAAATAAAAAGAAAGTTGAGCGTAAAATAGAGCTTAAAAAATATAGCTCTAAACTACAAAAACACGTTACTTTCATTGAGAGTAAAAAGTAATTTTACTTATTTAACTTTTAAAACAAAAATGCTAGACTTATTTTTAGGTTTAGTATTTTTGTTTGGGTCTATAGTTTCAATGGTAAAACGTCGGTCTCCAAAACCGAAGTTCGAGGTTCGAGTCCTCGTGGACCCGCCGTGAGAGAAACGAACAAGAGACCACAGCAAGCAAACTGCTTTGCTTGCGTGGGGAATCGAAAAGCTTTGTGTTATTTTCGAGCGGCTTGGCCGAGAGAAAATCGCAAAGGTATACTGTTCATGTAATGAAAGAGTCCTCGTGGACCCGCTTTCGCCACGACGTAGCTTTTTAGCGGAGTCGGGATTCGTTAAAGCTGTCTTATGGCTTCGGCGTGGTAAAACCCGTCAAGGTTTGTGGTTTTGTGTCGTTTTAGCTTTAATGGTGATATAAGGCGACTTCCGTCCAAGTGTGTATTTATAGTTACTGTTTAAGATATAAATATAGCAATAGAGTGTAAATTCGTAATTACTAATTGTAATTCGTAGCTTTCTGTGTTGTTGTATGCTATTATACTAACCATAAGAGTTTTATTAATATTTAATATATAAGTATGGCACCATCCAATTCGGCTTTTATGAAGCCAATGACTATTAGTTCAGAATTAGCAGCCGTAGTAGGCGCGGGCCCTATGCCTCGGTCCGAAGTGGTTAAGCAATTGTGGGTTTATATCAAAAAACATGATTTGCAAGACCCTAAAAATAAAAGAAATATTATAGCTGATGAAAACTTAAAAAAAGTTTTTGATGGTAAGGGGGTAGTGAGTATGTTTGAAATGACCAAATTGGTTTCTAAACACTTATCATAAAATTAGCGAGTTAAGAAATGGTCTACTATCAGAGTCGCCTCTGTTAGTAGATTTTTTCTATTTAACCATTTAATATTTTTATTCTTTTTGAGCCAAGTCATTTGTCTTTTAGAATATTGCCTAATAGCGGTATATAGTTTTTCTATCATCTCTACCCTAGTTAATTTGTTTTGTAAAAAGTAGGCAACAAATTTATACTCTAAACCTAAATCCTCAAGTCTTTTATAGGTTAAGCCTTGGTCGTGCAGAGTTTTAACTTCTTCTATTAGTCCTAAGTCTAAACGCTCTATTAACCGCTGGTAAATTTTTTCATCTAATTCTTCTTGGGGAATATTAATTCCAATTATCAAATAATCAAAAGGGGAGTCAGTTTTTTTTATTTTTGGTACTTTGCCTAAAGTTGTGGCTATTTCTATGGCTCTAATTAAGCGATGTCTGTTGTTTTTATCTATAGCGTTGAATCTTTCTTTGTCGAGAGTTTTTAATTTAGACCCTAGCTCAGCAGTTGATTTTTTATTCAAAGCTTGTCTTAAGGTTTCGTTTGGGGGGACAGTTGGTAAATTTACTTGAGATAAAAGAGTGTCGATATAAAAACCGGTTCCACCCACTACGATTGGTAATTTATCTTTAGCCAAAACATTTAAAATAGCCTCATAAGCTAGGGTTTTAAAATCGCTAGCAGTAAAAACAGTATCTGGACTAACTACATCTAATAAGTGGTGGGGCACACCAGCCATTTCTTTGGTGGTAATTTTACCGCTACCAATATTAAGGCCAGTATAAACCTGCCTAGAATCAGCAGAAATGATTTCTCCGGTAAATTTTTTGGCTAAGTTTACCCCTAAGGCGCTTTTGCCTGAAGCAGTGGGACCAACTATAATAACAATTTTTGGTTTAGAGGACATTATTTATAATACAACAATAAAAAACAGCTCGTCGCAAGGCAAACGAGCTGGGAATAACTTTTAACCATAGTGAATTGTATATTTTTGGCTTTGACGCCAATTGTGCCAAGTGACCGTATGTTTGATTAGGCCGTCTTCATCTTGTGTCTTTTCTTCTTGATCTTTCCAGACTTTTTTTGTAGCTCCGGGTGGTTTTAAAGAAGGGAGTTTGGATTTTGGTGCTTCGACTATTATGCTGATCACACCTTTTGTTTTTAACAGTCGTCGGTATTTACTGATAAAGCACTTGGCTGGTTTGTGGCCACTAATCTCTGGCTGGAGAGAGGTGTTCATTAGATATTCCTCCCAAGGTTATAAAAAAGGACAAGGAAATTTTCTGATTCTAGCTTAACATAAGTTGATTTATAGGCCAATTTTGGCTACACTAACATTGAATTAAGCCGGAGTGGTGGAATTGGTAGACACGCACGACTCAAAATCGTGTCTCGCAAGAGGTGGGAGTTCAAGTCTCCCCTCCGGCACAAAATAAAACCCGTTAGGGTTTTTATTTTGGGCTAGATAAAAGCTAACCATTTTGCTCTTGTGGAGAGAGTTGAAAGACGAGGTACATATTTTTGGTAAATAAAATAGTTACAATACTTGCCGGTGATTAAACTATATTTAATACTTTTTATCTCTAAAATTTTTATGCTAAAATAAATTCAATGACTGAAGACTTATACAATCATTCTATATTTTGGATTGAAGTTGATAAAATCAAGCCCAATCCTTATCAGCCGCGGCAAGAATTTGATGAGGATAAAATTAAAGACCTGGCAGAATCTATTCGTCAATATGGGGTATTACAACCTCTAGTGGTGACTAGAAAAGAAAAGGAACGCCCAGATGGTGGTTTATACACAGAGTATGAATTAATAGCTGGGGAAAGGCGCCTTAGGGCTTCTAGGTCGGCTGGTATTTATCAAGTGCCGGCTATCATTAGAACTGGTGAGCAGACAGATAAAATGAAGCTAGAAATGGCTATTATAGAGAACTTGCAACGAGAAGACTTGAATCCCTTAGACAGAGCCGAAGCTTTTATGAAATTGGTTAAAGAGTTTAATTTAAAGCATGCTGAAGTGGCTAAAAAGGTGGGTAAAAGTAGAGAGTATGTATCCAATAGTTTACGTATTCTAGCCCTACCTCAAGATATTTTAGACGCTTTAGTGGCTCGTAAAATAAGCGAAGGCCACACCAGGCCACTTTTAATGTTGGCTGAAAAACCAGAAGAGCAATTAACTTTATTTCAAGAAATAGTTGTGAAGAGGTTGACGGTGCGTGAAGCCGAACAAACAGCTAGAAGAATAGCTGTTGGAAAAGTCAGAACTAAAGACTATCAAGTTGACCCAAATATTATAGAAGCTGAGGAGCGTTTATCTCAAAGATTGGGAGCTAAGGTTAGAGTAGAAAAAAGAGAAAAAGGCGGTCGATTAACCATCTCCTTTGTCTCACCAGAGGATTTGCACAAAATTTTAAATTTATTAAATGAGGAAAAAGTAAACTCTGAGACAGAGAGGGTAGAAACTTTTGGAGCCACAGAAGAAGCCTTAACAGAAGGAATGTTAGAAGATGTACCAGAAAATGCAGCCAGTTTAGTAGATGAAGAAGAGGTGGATGAAGACTTATACTCAGTTAGAAATTTCTCTCTGTAGTATCTAGGTGTTTTTGTAAATATGATTTAATATGCCTTTTGGCCAGGGTGGTGTGGCAATATTCTAGCCATTTAGTGGTGGGGTGGCTAGTTTTTTTAGTTTCTATTTTGACTATTTGTTTATTTTTTAGGGGAGTGTCTAAGCTTGAATATTTATCATCTATGTAAGCCGCGTGAGCTTTATTGCCTATATCAGAATGAATAGCATAAGCAAAATCAAGAGCTGTAGATCCCTCCGGCAAATCTATTACATCACCTTTAGGGGTAAAGATAAAAATTTGATCACCAAAAAAGTCTGTTTTTAAGCTAGTTAAAAATTCTTCTGATCCAGAAACATTTTTTTGCCATTCGATTAAATTTGTAATCCAATCAAATTGTTTTTTCATTTTACCACCAGTAGCTGGCTTACCTGATTCTTCATAAACAATATGCGAGGCTACACCAAATTGGGCTTCTTGATGCATTTTATGAGTTCTGATTTGGATTTCGGCTACATTGCCATCTGAAGTAAAAACGTCAGTATGAATACTTTGATAACCATTAGGTTTAGGCCGGCTAATATAATCATGAAGTCGACCAGGTAGAGGGTGAGAGAGGCTGTGGACCACACCTAAAACTTGATAACATTCAGGAATGGTGTCGACTATAATGCGCATAGCAAGAAGGTCATATATTTGATCTATGTCCATATCTTTTTTTTGAAGTTTTTTGTATAGACCATATAAGTATTTAATTCGATAATCAATTTGAGCGTGCCTTAAGTTATGTTCGGCTAAGCTTTTTTGTAAACTGCGAGAATATTTTTCAATCTTTTTTAAAGATTCCTTACCTTTAGTTTTTCTTAATTTTACTACTGCTTTGTATTTTTCAGGGTAGGCATAAGGAAAGCTGGCATCTTCTAACATGCCTTTAATACGCCAAATACCTAGGCGATTGGCGATGGGGGCATAAATTTCAATTGTTTCTAGGGCGATTCTTTGTCTTTTGTCTGGCCTTACATATTCTAAAGTACGGACATTATGAAGACGGTCGGCAAGTTTAATAATAATAACTCTAATGTCTTCAGCCATAGCGACAAAAAGTTTGCGCAAACTTTCGGTGTGTCTAGTAGCTCCTTGATATTTGATTTTGCCTAGTTTGGTCACCCCTTTAACTAAAAATAAAATATTGGGTCCAAAATTGTCTAAAATATCTTTTTCAGTCACAGAAGTGTCTTCTAAAGTGTCATGAATTAAGCCGGCTACTATCATGTCTACTGATACATTCATTTCGGCTAATATTTTGGCTACTTCAAAAGGGTGGTTAATATATGGTTCACCGGAAAATCTAGTCTGACCCTCATGAGCCCTGGTGGCAAAAACTAAAGCTTGATTTATTTTATCTTTCCCTTCTTCTTCTAAATTTTTTAATAAGTCGAATATTTCCTTCGGGTTTAAATTATCTTTTTTAAAAAATATCATTATTTTATGCTAACAGAGTTTGAGTCTTTATGGAATTAATATTTTAAAAATAAAGCCACTTACTGGAAGTGGCTTGTTAAAATTAAGATAAGCTTTGTTTTAAGATAAAATTGGCTATTTGAAAAGCTTCTTCTTTTGATTCAGCTACGGACCAGTCCCCAGTGTTACAATTAAATATACCCCATTGAACTTTTTTGTTTTTTGGAATACATATCAGAAGCCGAGGACTGTTGTTTAAATTTATGTATACGTTGTAGTCTAAGTGCAGTTCCCAGACCTCCTCGTTTATTTCTAAAAAGCGATTCTTTTCATCGGATATTATACCCATCTTAAATCTCCTTGAGTTTTATTTTCTGTTGGGATGATATTGACCTTATTGTAAAGTAATACAAAAATATTATTTTGTAAATTATTTGTCTAATTTATGAGGGTTGTGATTAGGGCAAGTTTTGTCGCTACAACGATCAGGAATGGTTTTGGTACCAATCATCTCTAAATGTTTACAAGGCCCATCTTCCCTCATGTAGCCACAAATTTTGCCAGTGGGTTTAGTTTTTATAATATGTTTACAGTCGGGGTAGTTGGAACAACCATAAAAAACACCGAATCGGCCTCTTTTTTCTACCATGGTTCCTTTTTGGCACAGCGGACATTGAACTCCAGTATCACCAGGTTTTTCAGCATTAGGGTCTTCTTCTATGTATTTACATTTAGGATAACTGGAACAAGAAATAAACTTACCAAAGCGACCTTCTCTTTCAACTAAATTAGCTTTGTTACATTTAGGACAAACCCGCCCCAAGTCTTTAGGGCCGGCTAATTTTTTACCTTCTAAAGTTAAAGCCCCTTCACAGTCGGGAAAGTTGTTACAACTATAAAATTTTCCGTTTTTACTTAATTTTATAATCATTGACCCATTACACTTAGGACATTTAATATTACTCGGAGCTTCACCTAAGTTGCTGATTTTTTCTATTTTCTTTTTAGAGGTAATAGCTTTAGTAAACGGACCATAAAAATCTGATAAAGTTTTTTTGTATGTTCTATTACCGCTAGCGATTTCGTCTAATTGGTCTTCCATTTGAGCCGTAAAAGAATCACTGATATAGGTATCAAAATGGGTGCTTAAAAAGTCGCTCACTATTTCTCCAGTGTCTGTTGGAATAAGGGTTTTTCCTTCTTTGTTGACATAGCCTCGGTCAATAATTGTTTTAATGGTGGGGGCGTAAGTACTAGGCCGGCCAATACCTCTTTTTTCTAATTCTTTAACTAATCCAGCTTCGCTATATCTATTGGGACCACTAGTTTCCTTGCCTTCACTTGCTATTTCTTCTAAATCTAAGTGGGCCCCAGTTGTTAATTTGGGTACTTCTATATCTTCACCAGAAGCACGAGTGTCGGCTAAGAGCCAACCAGAATAAATAACTCTGGAACCAGTTGTGATAAAGGTGGGAATTTTCTTATCATTCGCCTTGGCTACTATTTTGGTTCTTAAGATTCCTGCTGGCTTCATTTGGCTACTGACAGTCCTAGTCCAAATTAAATGATAAAGTCTTTTTTCTTGGTCGGTATTGCCAGCTTGTTTATTTTTAACATTAGAGGGTCTAATCGCCTCATGAGCTTCTTGAGCGTTTTTTGATTTTCGACTATAAACATGATTTTGATAGTGTTCGGTGCCATACTCCTCGGTAATAATTTTTTCTATATCAATTAAGGCGCTGGCTGATAGATTGGTGCTGTCTGTTCGCATGTAAGTGATATGACCTTTTTCATATAGTTTTTGAGCTAGTCTCATGGTTTGACTAGGGGAATAACCCAAGCGACTAGAAGCTGATTGTTGTAGGGTGGAAGTGGTGAATGGGGCTCTGGCATTTCTTTTGCTTTCTGTTTCTTTAATATCATCTATTTTCCAACTTGCTTTTTGACTGGCGGTAACTATATCCTCGGCTTCTTTTTCGGTTTTAGGTTCTATAGAACATGTAAAAGGAATTTTATTTTTGTCTTCTGTTTGGAATAAAGCTGAAATCGTCCAAAATTTTTCTGGTTTAAAAGCTCTGATTTCTTTTTCTCTTTCTACTAAAATCCTTAAGGCGGGTGACTGCACTCGACCTGCTGATAGGCCATAGCGTAATTTTTGCCAAATTAACCCAGATAAGTCATAACCAAACAGTCTATCTAATACTCTTCTGGCTTCTTGGGCTTGTTTTAAATTATCATCAATTAGCCGAGGTTTTTTCATGGCCTCATTAACAGCTTGTTTGGTGATTTCGTGGAAAACAATTCTTTTAGGTTTTTTTAAATTTAAAGCTTCTTTAATGTGCCAAGCAATAGCCTCACCTTCACGGTCGGGGTCAGTAGCTAGGACCACTTCGGTGGCTTTTTTAGCTAAGGTTTTTAAATCGGCGACAACTTTATTTTTACCTTTAGAAATTTCATAGTGAGGTATAAACCCACCAGCTATATCAATGGCGTTTTTATTTGATTTTGGTAAATCACGAATATGACCCACTGAAGCGCGAACAGTGTATTTGTCGTCTAAATACTTAGAAATAGTTTTAGCTTTAGCTGGTGACTCAACAATTAATAATTTCATTTGACTTAGTTATTTTATAAATTTACTGTTTTACAGTATTACTATACCTAATTAATTTTTGCAAATCGTCAAATTAGTCTAACTTCACCACCAGTTTCAGCAATTAAGCCTTTTAACTCTAGCATAGACAAGGCCATGTTGATGTCAGAGCTAGAATATTTTAAGTGGATAAAGATGTCTGTTTTGGGCTTACTTTCTGTTTGGAGTAAGAGATAAATATCTTTTTCAACTGGTGTCAGATTATTTGTATCTAAAATAGGTTTGGTGGCGTTTTCGGGCTTAAAACCTAAAGCCTCTTGTAAGTCTTTAGGGTTTGTGATTGGAGTGGCGCCATCTTTGATTAAGTTTAAGGGTCCGGTTGAATTTTGATTGAAGATAGACCCAGGTACAGCTAAAACATCTCGATTATATTCCATAGCTAAACGAGCGGTGATTAAGGTTCCAGACTTTTCTGTGGCTTCTATGATTAAAACAGCTTTCGCTAATCCAGCCATAATTCTATTTCGCCGTGGAAAAGTCCAAGGAGCAGCTTTAGTGTTGGGTGATAATTCAGATATTAAGGCCCCGCCGTTTTTTATAATATCGCAGGCTAGGTTAAAATGACTACGGGGGTATAAAACATTTTTATTTAAACCCGACCCAGGTACAGCCACTGTTTTTAAATTAGCTTCTAGGGCGTTATGGTGGGCGGCGCTATCTACTCCTAAGGCTAGTCCTGAAACAATAACAACCGGTAAGTTTTGTAGGCTATTTATTAAATATCTGCAGGCTTCCAGACCATATTGAGAACAATTTCTAGACCCTACCACCGCTAAATAAATATGTGTTTTAGGGTTAGGTAAAACACCCTTTAAATATAGAGTTTTAGGAGGATCGTTTATTTCTTTTAATAAAGTGGGTAAATTTCCTCCAGAAATTGTTTTAATAGAGTTTGTCATTATGCATATTGTAACAAAAATATTTATTTAAGTGAGAAGGTTTAAAACTATTTTTGTCTTTTTGCCAGCGTTTTGCTATTCTAAAGGAAATGTTAGATATTAAATTTATTAAAGATCATAAGGATTTAATTAAAGAGGCGGCTAGAAAAAAACGTCTTAATTTTGATGTTGAAACTTTAGTGTCCACTGATGATAAGCGTTTAGAATTATTGAAAGAAGTAGAGGCTTTAAGGGCTAAACAAAATGAAGCTAATGATCAAATTTCTAATGCCTCCGATGAAGCTAGTCGTACCTCCTTAATTGCTTCAATGAAATCAGTTAAAGAAGATCTGCAACAACAAGAAGAGAAGTTAAAAACCATTATGTCAGAATGGCAAAAACTAATGGTTCAGGTGCCTAATATTCCAGATATGTCTGTTCCAGAAGGAGACTCTGATGCCGATAATGTGGAAATAAAAACTTATGGCGATAAACCAGTTTTTGATTTTAAACCCAAAAGTCATGTCGATATTATGTCTGACTTAGCTTTGGCTGATTTTGACCGGGGGACTAAAGTATCTGGCTTTAGGGGTTATTTTTTAACTGGCGCTGGTTTTAAATTAAATTTTGCCTTATGGCAACATGCTTTGGATATTGCCGCAAGTCATGGCTTTACTCCAGTACTAGCTCCATCTTTAATTAGAAAAGAATCTTTTATTGGTACTGGGTATTTACCGCAAGGGGAAGAAGATTTATATAAAACTCAAGACGAAGAATATCTATCGGGTACCGCTGAAGTACCTTTAATGGGTTATTTAATGGATGAAACTGTTCCGGCATCTAGTTTACCACTTAAGTATATTGGTTTTTCGCCTTGTTTTAGGCGTGAAGCTGGTAGCCACGGTCGGGATGTTAAAGGTTTAATCAGGGTGCATGAATTTTTCAAAATTGAACAAGTTATTTTATGCGAAGCTCGCCATGATGAATCAGTTAAATGGCATGAAACTTTACTGGAAATAGCTGAAAGTTATATGCAGTCTTTGCAAATTCCTTATCGGGTAGTGGTTAATTCAACCGGCGACTTAGGGTTAGGTCAGGTTAAAAAATATGACATTGAAGCTTGGGTGCCGGGTGAGCAAAAATATCGAGAGACTCATTCTATTTCTTATTTTCATGATTTTCAAACTAGGCGTTTAAATACTAAATATAAAGATACTGATGGTAAAAGTAGATTTTTGCACTCTTTAAATGGTACTTTAGCAGCTACTCCGAGACTATTAGTGTCTTTGATAGAAAATTATCAGCAAGCTGATGGCTCTATTTTAGTGCCTGAAGTTCTTCAAAAATACCTTGGCCAAGATACCATTAAGAAAAATCAATCCTAACCGGAAGAAGATTCATTACGCCAGAGAAGATATTATTCGGGCTAAAGTTTCTAACCGTAAACGCCGTTATAAAGCTCGGTTAATTTTTTTGTTGGTTTTATTAATTATTTTAGTTGTCGCGGGTATTTTTACTTTACGTTGGCAACAGGTACAAATAATAAATATTGAAGTAAAGGGCAATGATACTGTTTTGGAACAAGAAATTATTTCAACCATTAAACCTCTAATTAAAGGGCATTATGCTTTTATTATCCCTAAAACTAGTATTTTTCTTTATCCGCGAGCTAGTATTGAGCAAGTTTTATTGAGTAAATTTGGTTATCTAGGAAAGATTGATATGAAAATTAAACGTTTTAGCGTGTTGGAGGTTTCGGTAACCGAAAGGACAGCTAAATATGTTTGGTGCCAGAGTAAGGTAGAAAAAAGTTGTTTCTTGGCTGATAAAAATGGTTTTATTTTTTCTCCTATAAATCTTAAAACCAATAGTAGTTCGCTGTTTAAAATTACCGGATTAGGTGATGGAGGTCTCTGGAAGGTCTATAGTTATCCTGTGGGGGAAAATAACTTCAGTCAAATTCAAGATTTTTTAACTACTATTCCTGATGTGGTGCAAGCTAAATTTAAAGATAAATTAGAAGTGAAAGGAGTGGATCTAGCGCCGGCTGGAGATCTTATTTTTAAGGTAAGTACTATTAATAATACTACTGCTTATGAGTGGGACTTGTTAATAAACAAAAGAAGTGGTTTAGGTGTTGTGACAAGACACCTAGAAGCAGTTTTTTCATCAGCCAATTTTAGAAATGAGTTAAACAAGCAGGAGCGTTTAGACTATGTAGATTTTAGATTTGGCCAAAAAGTTTTTTATAAACATTTAGATTTTAATCAGCCAACCGGAGTTGAAGCAGAAACATTAGAATCTGATTTAGGTGAAGAGATAGCAGAATAATTTTTTAAGAAATTATATGATTAAAAAAAATAAACAAATTTTAGAATTACTAATTATTGCTATTGGGGTTATTTTTTTTAGTTGGATTATTTTTATGGCGGTTTCTCAAAAACAGACTGAAGTTGTTTCCAGTGAATATCAGTCAACTTATGTAGCCGATCCTATTTCTATATTATTAGTGCCAGGCCATGATCATGATTCATATGGGGGTAAATTTAGAGAGTTAAAAGAAGAACAATTAAATAGAGAATTAGCAGTTGAAATTTTTGATTTATTAAAAAAAGATAATAGATTTAAAGTCACAACAACCAGAGATTTTGTTACTGGTCAGTACACAGAAGATTTTGCTACATATTTTGCAAGTTCCGAGGCTCAAATTGTACTTTTTAGACAAGAGGTAAGAGAAGTGATGAAAAATTTTCTAGCCTCAGGAATTATTAAAAAAGAAGAACCAATTATAGAGCACAACCCAGTGACAGTTGACACTTCTTTTCGATTGTATGGGATTAATAAATGGGCCAATGATAACAATGTTGATTTAGCTTTTCATATTCATTTTAATGATCACCCTAGAAAAGATATGACTACTTTTGGTAAGTATGTTGGTTTTTCTTTATATGTACCAGAAAAACAATTAACGAACAGCCTTGAAAGCAGAAAAATAGCCGAAGCTCTTTACTCTAGGCTTCAGCTGGTTTCAGCCACCTCAACTTTCCCTTTGGAATTAGGGGGAATTATAGAGTCTCAAGACCTAATTGCTGTTGGGGCTAATGGGTCTCAAACCCACCCTTCAGTTTTAGT
>JBFIHK010000009.1:0-25291 GCA_041601795.1 Minisyncoccia bacterium | reverse complement strand
GTAAAAAGTCAGATTCTAATTCTAGATCCTCATCTTTTTCTTTTGTCTTTTTTTTACGTCCCATAAAATGTAATTGTATTTAAAAATTATTTTTAGTTATGTTTTTAATTATAACAAATATTAAGAGGTAAAGCTTGTTTTGGGGACAACTAAAATATTCTTTGTTTTAGCCATATTTAGGACATTTAAAGACAGGGTATTGGACAAATAAAACAAAGTAAGGTATAATGGACATTAATTAAAAGACAGTATTTATATAAGACAAAGGACATTAAACTATAAGACTAAGTATTATGGATAAAGACAATCTACAAAAAGACAATAAAACTAATCAATCAGATAATGTGGTAGATTTTATTTTGGCTAAAAATGAGCGCCTAACCTCTGCTGTCTATATGATTACAGCTCTTTTGTCGGACAATGAACCTATTAAATGGAAAACAAGAGAATTGTCTTTAAAACTTTTGTCTGATTTGCCCCTGTCTTTAATCTCGTCTTCTGGTCGCGGTTATAAAAGACAGTCTTTATATAGATACGCTAACACCGAAGGGGTGCTGGTAGCTTTAGATGAGATGCTGTCTTTAATCTCAGTAGCTATTTCTGGAGGCTCTGTGTCTCAAATGAACTTTACTATTTTACAAAAAGAATACGAAGTTTTAAAAAATACTATTGCCACTAATTTTTCACCTCAAAATTTTAATACTTATTTATTGTCTGGTCGGGAACAACTTTTAGCGCCGGCGGTATTTAACCACACTTTAAGTCATTTAAATAACTCTCAAAAAATTGTTGAAGGGCCACAATCACAAGAATCTAAATTAAATCAAGATTCTTCAAATCAAACTCCAATTAAAAACAATTTCTCAAATTCTAATAATCAGCCGGTTAAAGACAAAACTATGTCTGTTAAATCTGCTTCTGATTCTAAAACAAATAACTCTAAAATAGAGCCTATTGGACAAGTTAAAAACGATCGCCAAAATACTATTATTGAATACTTAAAAGGACACTCTTGGGCTTCTATAAAAGACATAGCTGGTCAAATCCCCGATTGTAGTTCTAAAACTGTCCAAAGAGAACTAGTGGAGTTAGTTAAAACTGGTGTCCTACAAAAAACCGGTGACCGTAGGTGGAGCAGGTACGCTGTTGCTAGTTAATTTATTTTAAGTTAAATTCTATAGGACTTTATTATCTATTTAAAGCAATCTGTTATTTTAAATTAAAGTTATATCTATGTTTTATTTTTTTCTTTCAAACTTCCTAAATCACCTAAAATCAAATTGACTTTTAGGGGTTTTAGGTGTATATTTGGGGTTAGGTTTAGATATATAAATAGACTAGGATTAAAGTGCCTTAAGGTGTAAGAAAAAAGGCAGAACTACGTTTATACTTGTATGTTTATCCACAAAGATTAAACTCTTTGTTTGCAAGCTGTGTACCCAACGTTTATAATTTATTAAACGTCTATATACTTGTAATGACTTGAGTTTAATTTGCTGGAACGAAAGAACCGAAATGTTCTTTGACAATTTAATAAAATTACAGACATTCTGCCTACGATAGATACGCTTTTCTTCCTTTCGTTATTAACCCAATTACTACCAATTAAGTATTTATGGTTGTGGTGGTAATTGGTTAATAAAAAAATTAGTTTCAAGTATGTCTGGTAACAAGGTGAGTCGAATCCTTTGTTGCTGTTTGACATAAACCCTGTGGAATAAAGCACTCGAAACATTTCGGGTCCTTTATTCCACAGGGTGGAAATCTGGTGGTTAAAATAAAACTGGTTAATTTGTGGTCGATGCAAATAGCCTAGAACGATCTAAATATTTCATTATATATAGATTAGTATTGAAAAATTTTGTTTTAACTATCAGGTCCAAAAAATTACAAATTATATTATTAGTAATACATATTACTGTTAACTTTATGAATAAAATTTTAAAAACTATAGGAGCTGCAACTGTGGCTACTATGATGTTTGCTGTAGTAGCAGTTCCTGCTCCTGCGCAAGCACAAACAATTGCTGAACTACAAGCTCAGATTCAAGCTCTTATGGCTCAAATCGCAGCTCTAACTGGTGGTTCAACAACTACAACTACGGGATATACATTTTCTCGTGACTTAACAGTCGGTGCTACAGGTGCTGATGTTATGGAATTACAAAAGTTCTTAAACGCTAAAGGCTTCACCGTAGCTTCAGCTGGTGCAGGCGCTCCTGGACAAGAATCATCATACTTTGGTGGTTTAACTAAAGCCGCTTTGGCTCGTTACCAAGCTTCACAAGGAATCGCTCCTGCAGTTGGTTACTTTGGCCCCATCACTCGAGCTAATGTAAACGCTATGAACACTACTACAACAGGTGGTGGTTCAACTGACGGTGGTTCAACTGACGGTGGAAACACTGGTTCAAATACCCTAGAAGGTGGAGCAGGTTCAATTGATACTTATACACTTACTGCTGGCTACTCAAGTGAAGAGGTTGGAGAGGATGAGGAAGATGTAGAAGTTGCAGGTCTTGAGATTGAAAACTCAGATGGATCTGACATTCAAATTACTGCTGTAAAGCTTGTTTTTGCACAAGGAACAGCTGACCGAGACTTCGATAAGTATGCTGAAGATGTAGCCATTTGGTTTAAAGGTAAGGAAGTTGCTCGAGTAGACGCAGATAACTTCACAAGCGATAACAGTTATACTCAGACTCTAACTCTTGACTCAGGAGTTATTATTAAGGCTGATGAGAAAAAGGATTTGATTGTTTCTATTTCAGGAGTCAGCAACCTTGATTCAGGTGACGAAACTGAAACATGGACCGTTGATTTCAGAACAGTTCGATTCGTAGATGCACAAGGTGCTGTGATCTCAGAGGACCCATCAACAGGAACAGAAACATTCTCATTCGAAGCATTTGCTACAGCTGCAAACGTTGAGTTTAAAATCACTAACGGTGATGATGCTATAAATGATGCTCAAATTCATGAGGTGGAAACAGGAACAACAAAAACAACAAACGTTCCAGTATTCGCATTTGACGTTGAGATAGAAGGAAACTCTGATGTAAGAGTTGATGACTTCTCAGTTGAGGCAACAACATCACGAACAGGAACAACTATCTACGCAGACGATCTATTCAGTAAGATCGAGCTATATGTTGATGGTAAAAATGTTGGAGATGGAACAATCTCAGCAGACGAAAACACAATTATCTTTTCAGATTTAGATTTAGATCTAGATGCTGGGAAGACATACGAGTTTGTTTTACACGTTGATTTCCTTGGTGTAGGAGGTGCTCTTAATGAAGGAGACACATTCTCATTCACTATTGGTGAAACAGAGACAGATCTTGCTACAACTGACATCGACGATCAAAACGGAGATGCACTTGCAGACGCAGACATCACTGGTTCAGCAACCTCAGAAACATCATCTGTATACAATGTATACATTGATGTTAATTTAGTGAGTGTTGCTGCTACTGCAAACAATAACGATACCGCTGCTGATGATGACACAGGTCTCTTTACAATGGTGTTCGATATTACTGCAAAAGGAGGTACAGTTTATGTTGGTGATACTGCAGCAGCTACAACAGTTGCTGATGGTTCAGTTGGAACAGGTGTAGCTACAGACGCTATTGTATACCGAGTCTATGACTCAGGTACTGCAACTACGGATGACCTAGCTGACACTGTTACCTTCACAACACCAGCAGGTGTTACTGACTCAACAGACAACATCATGATTAATGAGAACAGTACATCTCGTGTTACATTGACAGTTTCACAGACAAACGATTCTACAGAAGATGATGGAATTTATTTCATGGATCTAGCTGGAATCGCTTGGGGTGTAGCTGATGATACAACATACGAGTTCATGTACACCTTTGACCTTGACGACTTCGAGACAGGAACTATTCAACTTAACTAGTTAGCTAGTTAAGGTTTGAAGAACGATTTGTTCTTGTAAACTCGAAGGAGTCTAACAAAAAAACCACCCGTAAGGGTGGTTTTTTTGTTGGTTGCAATATGGTGTATACCACTTTTATTGTTTATGTTATTATTTTTAGTATGAAAAAAGTTAGTTTGGCAGGGGTTTTCGCATCTGTTTTTTTGTTTATTTTACCTTTTGTTTTTTCCAAAAGTCTTTTTTATGGATCTGTAAATGCTAAATACTTCTTTGCAATTGCCGGTATTTCTTTTCTGTCTTTTTATTTTTGTTACAAAGTCTTAGTTGAAAAACATCAGATATCTTCTTTTAAGAATAGATGGCTTCTTTTAACTGGGGCTGGTTTTTTTGTTGTCTTGTACCTAACTTCTTTTACTGGTATTTTTGCAGAAAGATCTTTTTATGGAGATATTCTAAGGTCAACAGGGGTACTGTTTCTAAGCTATGTAGGTTTTTTGGCATTTTTGGCTTCAGAACTTTTCACAAAATCTGACTGGCTTTTAATAAGACGTTCTATAGCTTTTTCCGGAGCCGTGTTTGCTCTGGCTACTTTTTTTGAATTAGATACATTTTTTTTCGGTAATACGACATTTGTCGGTTCCTTTCTATTTCTGTCAGTTACACTTACTTGGATAGAGTTATTTAACAGCAAAAATCCTAAAACTAGAATTTTCTTCGGAATTCTTCTAGGTATTCAGATGTTTTCTCCTACTTTGTTTTCTTTTTCAGAGTTTTTAGGAGAAGCTAGAGCGTCATCAGCCAGTGTGTGGGGGTTAACTCTATATTCTTTAGGTCTGTGGTTTTTAAATAAGTTTAAAAAAGAGAATTTTTCTTTGGCTTGGAATGGTTTATGGATTTTAGCTATTATTATACCTGTGAGTCTTCTTTTTATTCCGGGGAGTTTTATTCAAAAAGAGTATATTAAGCAATCAACATCTGCCAGGATTATTGTCTGGGAATCTGGTTTGGAAGCTTTCAGGGAGAAACCTTTGTTGGGGTGGGGTCCTGAAAATTTTCGAACTGCATTTGTCAGACATTTTGATAATAATCTGTATTTAGAGGACAATATTGGAGAAGTTTGGTTTGACAGGGCTCATAATGTTTTTGTGGATGGTCTGGTAGCTTTTGGGCTTATCGGTGTTTTAGTGACTACTATACTCTTGATTATATTTGGCCAAGTTTTATATCTTTCTAAGATCAATAATTTTACTAATTTTTTTGAAACTAATTTGCTCGGAGCTTTGATGGTGGGGCATATTTTACAACTACAGACATCTTTTAACACTTCTTTAACTTATATAATCCTTGCGGTGGTAATTGGGTACGGTCTTTGGCTTGAGAGACAGATGTCTCCTGTTCAAGAAGTTGTAGATCTAAAGGTGGGTAAAATTATTGCTGGGATACTCCTCGTTTTTATTTTGATAGGATCTTATTATATGTTCATACGGGAATATCAACGTCAATCTGCCTTATTTAATATCTTTAGATCGAGAACTCTTGATGAACAGATTGAAAATATTAATATTAGTCTTGATCGCACTTCAGATTTTGAGGGCTTGAGACTGACTTCCTCTTCACTGATAAATGGGCTTTTCGGGCAACTAGAGGGTCTGAAGGAGTCAGACAAAATTAGCAGCCTAGTGAATGCGGGCATTAGGCAGATGTTGGTTTACGAAGATTATTACATTGCCTATCTAAATGAACAGCCGAATGATTATCGTGCCAGAATGAATTATGCCTATCTTCTTTTGAATGAAACCATATTGGGTAAGGATAGAAGAATCAAAGAAGCCCAAGAAATAATTGAAAGTTCGTATAAATTATCGCCGAATAATCCCTTAACTTATGCTTTGGATGCTGTCGCTAGTTTTTATTCGGGCAATATAACTGAAGCTGAAGTAAAAATTGAGGCCGGTTTAGCTTTAAATCCGGAAGTTGAGTTTACACACAATGTTAAAGCTTATATTGAGCAACAAAAACAGCAATTCCCAAACATCACGGTTATAAAAATGGAAAACCTTTAACTTCCTATTTTCTTTTTTTCTAGTAAAATACAAAGTATGTTAAAAGACTTGGCCCCACTTTTTTTTGTTCTTATTTTTATCTTTTTTTTAATGTTTGTTCCTGTGTTGGCGCAGGAACAAACATCCGTTGTTGAGCGTTGTATGGTATTGGCGCAGGTGTTAAGAATCGACAGTGAAAAATCTCATTTATATGTGAGGGTTGATGTGGTTAATACCGAAATAGATAGTAATGATTGTAATGTTGTTAATGTGTCTGAGGTTTATCGTTTAACGGGAGGTGTTCTTGTTGGCCCACCACCGGAACCAGGTATCGTGTTTTCTTCTCTTGTTCGACTGGGTAATAAAACTAAAAAGGACGGTAGTTCAATACCGATTCTTCGTTGGGAAGAAGTTACTCCTAATGGTCAACCCGCTGCTTTAGGTACTTTAACAGGAGATGTTAATCCTGTTGATATCACTTCTATTGTTGAATCTCCAACGAGTGGCAGTGAGTCAGAATTGGTAAAACCTCATGCAGGGGTGTCTTCTAATCAATTGCCTACTATAGAAAAAAAAGTTGAAAATAATAAAGTTACTACGGAAACAAATCCAATGAAAAAAGAGGTAGAAAGAATTCTTTTGGAACAGAATATTGTAGATACCGTTGTGGAGATTGAAGCTGATAAGGAAAATTATGGTAGGTATGTTGTGAAAGGTAAACAAAAATATAAATTTTTTTTTATTATCCATGTTTATTTGCCAGTTAGAGTGTTGTTTGACTTAACAACTAAAACTGTTGTTGAAGTAAATAAGCCTTGGTGGTCTTTTCTTGTCTCTAAAGTCTAGTTTTTTATCTTGAGAAAGATGAGGACGGCTGGTAAACTATAATTCAATAGGTTGTGGTTTAAGGTTAAAGAATAACTCGCCGAGCATTATGTGACTGAGATATAATTTTAATATGCTTTTTTCTTTTTTTCTAGTAAAATACAAAGTATGTTAAAAGACTTGGCCCCACTTTTTTTTGTTCTTATTTTTATCTTTTTTTTAATGTTTGTTGTTTTTGGAGTCCCTTCTAGAAATGAAGCCGGGGGTTTGTTTACTACTTCTAATACTTTTAGAAATTATGTACCTTCTTATAATACACAAAATCAAAATGGAACAGCAAGTGATCAAAATAGTACCACTATTACCGAGTATCAACCAGAAACAATAGAAGTTAATGGTCGGGCCTATGTTAAATCGCCGTGGTTTGGACAGGTAGATATTGGTCGAGGCAATAGTAAAAGTGTCTACCAACCCAGAGATGAATATATTACTTTAACGGCAAGTAGAAGAAATAATGCTTCCATTCAAATTACTGGTTGGCGCTTAGCTAATGCCGATAACGAAAGATTGTTTGATTTATCTGGCCGGGTAGTAGCTGGTAACACCAATAGCGCTACTATAGGGCAAGGAGTAGAAGTGTTGCTACCAGAAAATTTAAATAGTCATTTGGTTTACTTAAAGCCAGGCGATAAAGCAGTGGTTACTTCTGGTGGTTTATATAGCCGGGGTGAAATGGATATAGATAGCGGTTTTAGGGTTAACAAATGTACTGGTTATTTACAAAAGACGGGCGACTATAGCTTTACCCCATCCCTGCCCCTACAGTGTCCAAGTCCAAAAGAAGTCGAAGGTTTTAAAGCTTTGCCTGAAACTTGTTACAACTACGTTCGGCGTTTGCCTAGGTGTCACACTCCAGATACTGAACCTTTTCGAGATCGTAACCACGAGTTAGTTAGGAAACATGTTGACGGCAACACTGAAGTTTCTCGTTTTTGTCGTGAGTTTGTAGTCACTAATTTTAGTTATGGTGCTTGTGTGGCTACTTATTATAATGATGATGATTTCTTAAAGCCGGAATGGCGATTGTTTTTGAATCGTAGCTGGGAAATGTGGAAAAACGATCGCGACACCATTTACCTCTTCGACGCCGAAAATCGCCTTGTCGACCACCTCTCCTACTAACCATCACTCACCTCCAAAAGGAAAGGACGGTCCTTCTCCTCTGGAGTTAGGGGTGTTTTGGGTGGGTGTGGATTACTTAGGGTGCTAAATGGGGCCAGTTTTGTATATTGAAAGTAGTTGGTCTGTCATTTTTTGTCACTTAAGTATAGATAAATTATGAAAAAGACATTTCTCGGGCTTTATAAACTAATTTTTATAGCTTTTTGTTTGGGGGTGGTGTTTAGTCCAATTTTAGGTTTGGCACAACAAAGTAAAATAAATATAAATACAGCTAGCGCCGAAGAGCTTGATACTTTGCCTAATATAGGTCAAGTACTGGCAGGGCGAATTATAGAACATAGACAAACACGTGGAAATTTTAAGTCTATTGAAGAGATTAAAAATGTGTCTGGTATTGGCGAGGTTACGTTTCAAGATATCAAAGATTTAATTACTGTGGGTAGCGGCGGGGAAAGTAAGGATGACGACAAAGAGAATCAAGACGAAAAAAAAGATGACGAAGATAATGATGACTCAGATTCAGATGACAATCCATCGGCTCACTCTAGTCCAGTGGGGTTAAGTCGGAAAGAAGCAGAAGTTGATTTAGAGATAGACGCTGGTCGACAGCGTTTGGCTATTGCCGGTGGAGAGATTGAATTTTTGGCCGAAGTGACCGCTGGAGCAGATACTGGAGTAAATTTTGATTGGAGTTTTGGTGATGGAAGTTCAAGCTCTGGTCAAACTGTGACTCATGTTTACGACCATCCTGGTATTTATAATGTGGTGGTTAATGCTAGGGGTGCTGGTGGTGAGGCGGTAGATAGAACTAAAGTTCAAGTGGTGGCAGCTGACCTTGCTTTAAATTTGTCAGAAAATAAGGAAGGGGTGATGATAGTCAATAAAACTGACTGGGAAGTTAATGTGGGAGGGTTTACTATTACTTCTAATGAAGAAAGTTTTTCTTTAGCTAGAGATACTATTATTGAACCTAATAATGAAATTCATATAAATTTGCAACGGTTAGGTTTTGATTTAAATAAAATAGTCGGTTTAACTTTAAAAAACCAAAGCGATCAAGAGGTGGCTCAAATTAAACTTACTTCTACTTTAAATAATTTAAGCTCAAGCGACCAAGAGGCCTTAGTTCAAATTAAAAAAGAAGCCGATCTTTTGGCTAGCATTATAAATAGTCGGGCACAAGGTTTAAATTCCCGACCAATTGTTGTTAACAGTAAAGCTAATTACAGTAATGATAATTTGACTGCGGTTGGGTATAATAATGAAGTAGACAATAAAAAAGAAGTGGCCACTACTTCTTCTGATAGTCATAGAAGTAGGTCCATTGTTTTAAATCGAGAGCCCAACTGGTGGGAGAAAATTTTATTACTACCAGATAGGGGGCTAGCTTTAATTGGTAATATTTTTTAAATTTTAATGAAAGCTTTATTTTCGTCTGGATTTTTAGGAATGCTGACTCTATTTTTAGGGATAGTTATTTTAGCTGTTGTATTTTTATTTGGACTTGGGTTTTATGATTTAAATTTTAATCAAAATAATTTGACTGAGGATACGGTGGCCGTTTAAGGTTACTTTTTGACAGTTTAGGTAAAGTATTATAGACTGATTCCAAGCCGTAGAAATTAGGCAGTTTAGTTTTTAGCTAAACAGAGGTCCTAACGAGGTCTGCTTTCATTAATTTTTGGTCGAAAGGCAGAAGCGGCGTTATAAGCCGTATTTTTTTTATTTAAAATAAGGAGCAAGGCGACTATATTTTAAATAACCTGGCGTAGCTTTATGCGAAGCAGGGTGAATAGTTATTAAGCGAAGCGACTATATTTTAAACAAAAATTTGTAATACAAAATTATGGCCTTAACAAAAGACAAAAAGTCAAAAATATTAAGTAATCTTAAACAAGAAGTAGCAGGTGCTAACTCTATTGTATTTGTAAACTTCCATGGTTTACCGGTTAATTTAACCGATGAATTGCGTGGGGTTTTGAGGGAAAGCGACACTAATTATATGGTGGCTCGAAAAACTTTGATTAAGTTAGCTTTAGATGAAGCTAAAATTGAAGGTGAAATGCCAGAGTTGGTTGGTGAAATTGCGCTGGCTTATGGACAAGATTTACTAAACCCAGCTAAGTCGGTCTATGATTTTAGTAAAAAAAATCCCGATTTAATCAGTATTGTTGGGGGAGTGTTTGAGGGACATTATATGGATAGTGGGGCAATGACTACTATTGCTAAGATTCCTCCAAGAGAAGTGCTGTACGGTCAATTGGTTAATGTTATTAACTCACCTATTCAAGGTTTGGTAATTGCTTTAGATCAATTTGCTCAAACTAAAACAGCTTAAATATTATAAATAATTTATATTTTAAAATATGACAGAAGACACAAAAGATGTAACCACTAAAGAAGAAGTGGTAGAAGAAAAAACAGAAGCTACTCCTGCAGTAGAAGAAAAGCCAGCTCCTCTAGCTGAAGAAGAAAAATTTGAAGTTCCAGCTGAGTTTAAAGATTTGGTAGAAAAAATAGAATCTTTAAGTGTATTGGAATTAAATGAATTAGTAAAAGTGTTTGAAAAGAGATTTGGTGTTTCTGCTCAAGCAACAGTTGTAGCCGGAGGAGCCGGTGAAGCTGGAGCGGCAGAAGAAAAAGACTCTTTCAAAGTGGAGTTGGTTTCAATTGGAGATCAAAAAATTCAAGTGATTAAAGCTGTTAAAGAAGCTTTGGGGCTTGGACTTAAAGAAGCTAAAGACTTGGTAGACAGTGCTCCAACTGTCTTGAAAGAAGATGCTAAAAAAGACGAGGCGGAAGCTATGAAGGCAGCTATTGAAACAGCTGGCGGAAAAGTCGAACTTAAATAACTTTTCTGGCTAAACCATCTCGCCCTTGGCGGATGGTCGCCCGAACATTTACCATGGTAAATGTTTTAGGGTGGAAAAGTTGAATTAAAGTAAGTTTTTAGTTCGTCTGTAAAATATTAAAAACCCCTCACTTGATATCAAGTGAGGGGTTTTTAAATTAAAATTTAAGCCAAAAAAGTTTTTTAAGTATCCAACAAAAGAGGTTTAATGATAAGTTTAATAAAGGCCGTCTTTATGATATAGTCAAATTAATCAAAGGTGGTGGCATTAAAGATTTAACTAATATTTTACAGTATGGATATTTTAGAAAAATTATTCGGCAGTCGTTATCGGGCTAAGTTATTGCGTCTCTTTGTTTTTAATCCTGAAGATAGTTTTCAAAAATTAGAGATAAGCAAAAGAAGTAAAATCCCAGCTAACTTTTTAAGAAAAGAACTAAATTTGTTATTAGCTATAAAGTTAATTAAAGAAAAAACAGCTTTTGACAAATATGGTAATACTGGTCGGCGGGTAAAAGTGTGGCAACTCAACCCTATGTTTCCTTTAACTACTAGTATTCGATCTTTACTCAATGCCGATTTTTTACGTCAGCGGGCCGACATTGCTAAGCGATTTAAAAACTGTGGCAAAATAAGACTGCTCGTAGTATCGGGTGTTTTTATTAGCGACGAGAGTAGACGACTAGATTTACTTTTAGTAGGAGAGAAACTAAAGAAAAACAATATTGACGGTATTATTAAAACCATTGAAGCTGACGTAGGCAGGGAAATTACCTATGCTATTTTAGAAACTGAAGACTTTTTGTATCGTAATGGTACAAGCGATAAATTCATTAGAGATATTTTTGACTACCCACATGAAAAAATAGTTGATAAATTGATTTTTTAACAGCTACGGCAGGCGATTAAAAAGGGGAGTTTTTGACTACAAGAGCAATATATTTTCTACTAATAAGGTCTAATTTGACTTCTTTTTCTGTGTTATAATAATAAGATAGAAGTTTTTAGTGGGTCGATCATTAAATAAGTTAAAATATAAATAATTATTTTCATTATGTTTGACGAAATGTTAATACAACAATGGAGCGATGTTCTTGCTCAATCGTTTAGAGATTTGTGGACAGATATTATTTTATACCTACCTAATATTTTGATTTCAATCATTATATTTATTGTAGGTTGGGTTTTTGCTAGTTTGATTGGTAAGTGGGTGGCTACTTTAGTGCGATCAGTTAAGGTGGATACTGCCCTGCAAAGCATTGGTATTCAAGACTTAGTAAATAGGGCTGGCTACCGTTTAGACTCTGGAGCTTTTTTTGGAGCTTTGGTAAAACTGTTTATTATCATTGTCTTTTTAATTGCAGCTTTAGATGTTTTAGGTTTAGAGCAAATTAATCAGTTCTTAAACGCTGTCGTTATAGGGTATATTCCTAATGTTATCGCTGCTGCTATTATTTTGCTTTTAGCCGCTGTTATTGGAGATATATTAAAAAATATTATCGAAGGTTCAGCCAAAGCTGCTGGAGTGGTTTATGCTGATCTTTTAGGAGGTATTACTAAGTGGGCTATTTGGGTCTTTGCTATTTTAGCTGCCTTTAATCAATTAGGTATTGGAGCTGTGTTTGCTCAAACTTTGTTTACTGGTTTGGTAGCTATGCTGGCATTGGCTGGAGGTCTTGCTTTTGGTTTAGGTGGACGCGATGCGGCTGCTCGTTATATTGAAAAATTACGTTCTGATATTTCTGACTCCAAAGACTAATTTACACTTTTAGTTTTTTGGTTTGTTTAAATTAAAACTACCCCAACCTGATTTTAAAATCAGGTTGGGGTAGTTTTTTAACTTTTAAAATAAATTAGTTTCTTATATTATCTTAGCTACGTCTGTCTGTTGAGGACTGCTTTAATCTTTGTTTTTAGGGGGTTAATGTGTGGGGTCGACTAGTACCGTGTTTTGCTTCCAGTAACGGGTTGACTCTTATTCTTTTTTGTATATAATAGACTTCATCAGATATGAGTATAAAAATAAACCAAAAATATAGGCGGATTAAGTAGCTGTAATTTAAATTTGGCTTACTTGAACCGCCTACAGGGCGGATTTATTTTTTACAGAAACGAATGCTTCTTTGACAACAGAATCCTGTCCCAGTAAAAAGTTCCGAATATGTTTTTAGCGAAATATATTTTAGGGGTCTTTTCATTTACTGGAGGCAGAATGGTAGAAATATTCCATTGCAATTTTTGCAAAAGAATTAAGCAATCACTTTATGAACTTGTGGAGAGTTTATAAAAATAAAATAAAAATATAAGTAAAATGATTTTTTAATTTCCTAATAGGAGATTAAGAGCATATGGTGGATGCCTAGACACAAAGTGGCGATGAAGGACGCGGCTTGGCGGCGAAATGCTTCGGGGAGATGCCTAGCAATCTTTGATCCGGAGATATCCGAATAGGGAAACCGCACGAAGTAAAGCTTCGTGACCTGTTTTTAACAGGAGCGCACCTGGGGAAGTGAAACATCTCAGTACCCAGAGGAAAAGAAACCAATATGAACTTTTTAGTTTGGAGGCAGAAAGCTTTTAGCTTCCAAATTAAAAAGTTCTTGGAATTCCCTAAGTAGCGGCGAGCGAAAAGGGATGAGCCCAAACCTGTAAGTTTACTTGCAGGGGTAGTAAGACATAGACGTAGATTTCTAGGAAAGTTATAAAATATTTTGTTAGCCGAATCTGCTGGGAAGCAGAGCTACAGACGGTGACAGCCCGGTAGGCGAAAACAAAATATCTTTCTTGTTTATGATCTTGAGTACCTCGAGAAAAGAATACCTTGAGGGAAACAGCCGGAACTAACCGGTAAGGCTAAATACGCTTTGTGATCGATAGTGAAGAGTACCGTGAGGGAAAGGTGAAAAGCAGCCCCATAAGGGCGTTGAAATAGACCTGAAACCATATGCTTACAAGGAGTCGGAGCCTACATCTTTTAGATGTCGGGTGACGGCGTGCCTATTGAAGAATGAGCCAACGAGTTTATGCTTATTGCAGACTAAGTCCTTATGGGATGGAGTCTTAGGGAAACCAAGTGTTAATAGCGCGCAATATTGTATTAGGCATAAGACCCGAAGCCAGGTGAGCTTACCATGAGCAGGGTGAAGTTTCGAGAAATCGTGACGGAGGCCCGAACCGGTTGGTCGTGCAATTCCATCGGATGACTTGTGGTAAGGAGTGAAAAGCTAATCGAACCTGGTAATAGCTGGTTCTCTCCGAAATAGCTTTAGGGTTAGCGTCATGTGATCCTTCTGGGGGTAGAGCACTGGCAGAGTTGAATAGGGGGAAACCTCGTCAACTCTATCAAACTCCGAATACCAGAAATTAATAACATGGCAGTTAGACTGTGGGCGCTAAGGTCCATTGGTCAAAAGGGAAACAGCCCAGACCTCAATTTAAGGTCCCTAAATCTACATTAAGTGCACTTAAGGAGGTGAAATTTCTCTGACAATGAGGAGGTTGGCTTAGAAGCAGCCATCCTTTAAAGAAAGCGTAACAGCTCACTCATTCAGAGATTTTGCGCCGCAGATAATCGGGGCTAAATGTAGTACCGAAAGTGAGGATGTCATTTTGATTCGTCAAAATGGCGTGGTAGGAGAGCGTTCCTCTCCGCGATGAAGCTCTGTTGTGAATCAGGGTGGAGCGAGGGGAAGTGAGAATGTTGGCACAAGTAACCGCAAGGCAGGTGAGATCCCTGCCCGCCGAAAGACCGAGGTTTCCTTGGCAATGATAATCAGCCAAGGGTTAGTCGGGCCTAAGTCGATGCCGAAAGGTGGAGACGATGGACACATGGTTAATATTCCATGACTTCCAAATTATGCGAAGGGGGGACGGAGTGCAGTATGTTAAGCACATTATTGGATTTGTGTTTGTGTTATCAGGGAGGTTTGTAGGAAAATCCGCAAACTGGCTTAAAGGCGACTTCCAAGTAATGCATAAACCCTACGGGCAACCAAGGGGAATTTAACAAAGCGCGCTTCCAAGAAAAGCCTCTAAGCTCTAATAATTTGGAAACCGTACCGCAAACCAACACAGGTGGTCAAGTCGAGAAGACTAAGGCGAACGGGTGATTGCTCCTCAAGGAACTCGGCAAAAAAGCGGCCGTAAGTTTGCAATAAGGCCTTCCTAACCCCACGCAAGTGGGACGGACGCAGCTAAAGAATCCCTGGCGACTGTTTATCAAAAACACAGCTCCCTGCGAACTCGTAAGAGTATGTATAGGGGGTGACACCTGACCAATGCCCGAAGGTTAAATAAGGCGGGTGTACTTTTCTTCGGAAAGGTATGCGTACTTTATAAGCCCGGGTGAATGTCGGCGATAACTATAATCGTCCTAAGGTAGCGAAATTCCTTGTCTGGTAAGTTCAGACGTGCACGAATGGTGTAACGACTGGGGAACTGTCTCGAGGAGTAGCCCGGTGAAAATGCAATGGGGGTGAAGATGCCCTCTACCTACAGTTAGACGAAAAGACCCCGGGAGCTTTACTATAGCTTGATATTGAGCATACGTTTTGACTGCGTAGCATAGGTGGGAGACTTTGAAGGTACCCTTTTGGGGGTACTGGAGTCGTCAGTGAAATACCACTCTGTTTAAATGTATGTTCTAACCTGTGTGGAAAAACCACATAGAGACAGTATCTGGTGGGTAGTTTTAGTGGGGCGCTATCCTCCTAAAGAGTAACGGAGGAGTCTATTAAGGTTGGCTAGGCGCGAATGGAAACCGTGCCGATAGTGTAATGGCATAAGCCAGCTTAACTGCAAGGGGTACATCCCGAGCAGGTGCGAAAGCAGAGCATAGTGAACCGACGGTCCGCGTTAGAAACGGCCGAAGATTAACGGATAAAAGCTACCCCGGGGATAACAGGCTGGTACTGCCCAAGCGTCCATAGCGACGGCAGTGTTCGGCACCTCGATGTCGGCTCAACTTATCCTGGGGGTGAAGAAGCTCCCAAGGGTATGGCTGTTCGCCATTTAAAAAGTTACGCGAGCTGGGTTCAAACCGTTAAGGAGCTAAATTTTGGCTTTTTAACAGTTTGAATCCCGAGGTAAAACGACATGTTCACGGCGGCATAATATAGCGATATATTATGAGAAGTTAACTAATATCGGTAAAATCCTAAAAATTAGGACAATACCGAGGGAAGTTTGTGAATTGAATAGTGGGTGCAAATATAATGGCTAAGTGAAGGCTTAATGTACTAGCAATAGTTAGGGCCAAAGCGAGAGCTTGATTGTTTGTTCTCATTAGGGAGTATTGCTAGCGATACTCCCGTTACTATTCAGTTCATGAACACCCGTAGAGACTGAATGTTAACCATCTTTATTTTAAAGATGAAGTTACAGTCCGATCCTCCTGGTAACAGGAGTAAACTAAATGCGTGAGACAGGTTGGTCTCCTATCTACTGTAGGCGTTGATATTTGAAAGGATCTGTTCCTAGTACGAGAGGACCGGAATGGACTGACCTCTGGTCTACCTGCTGTCGTGCCAACGGCATCGCAGGGTAGCTAAGTCGGGAATGGATAACCGCTGAAAGCATCTAAGCGGGAAGCCAACCTTAAGATTAGATATCATTATGAGACTCGTGAGAGATGATCACGTTGATAGGCACTAAGTGTAAGCATAGTAATATGTTTAGCTGTGGTGTACTAATTCGTCCAATCCTATTAGGAAATTAGGAAATCATAAAATAAAAATAAAGAATATTTTCTACCATAAAAGCAACAAGAAAAATCAAGTGTTCCGTTCTGGCGGTTTGACGCGGTGGCCACACCTCTTACCATTCCGAACAGAGAAGTTAAGCACCGTAGTGGCGATGGTACTCATTTGGGGAGAGTAGCTAGCCGCTGGAACAGAGTACTTGATTTTTAATGCCAGAAAACCCACCCTTTTAAAAAGGTGGGTTTTTTCTGTGTTGCTAGTAAGCTAAATACCCTCTATAATTGAAGTTATATGTCTTGGCGTTTGAAACGAAAACTAATTATTATTGGCGGGATTGCTTTTTTGTTTATTTCAGTTATTTCTTTGTGGTATTGGTATTCTAGACCAGAACCAACTTGTTTTGATGGTAAAAAAAATGGTAGTGAACTTGATGTCGATTGTGGTGGGGGTTGTGCCAGAGTATGTTCATTGGAAGTCTTACCGGTGATTAATTTGTGGAGTCGAGTGTTTGAAATTACTCCCAACAATTACACTGCTGTCAGTATGTTTAATAACCCTAACACTTCACTTGCTTCACCACAGGCTCAGTATTTAGCCGATTATAGGGACGATAGTGGTAAAACCATAGCGACTACTACTGGGACTGTTTTTATTAACCCTGGTCAAGTGGTACCAATTTTCTTACCTAATTTGACTTTAGGCGCGTCTCTTAATAAAGTTTTTGTGACCTTTACTGATATAAATTGGCAAAGAGCCCGCCGGCCGGCTCCTGATATAAGTGTCACTAGAACTAATTTTGAAGCCACTCCTATTCCTAGAATTACTATCGCCGTTACCAATAATGAAGTTTTTGATATTCAAGATGTCAAAGTAGTGGCGGTTTTATCTGACGCCGAAAGCAACGCTTTTACCGCTAGTGCTACCATAATAGACAATATAAAATCTAAAGACACGGTCAATGCCTATTTTACTTGGCCTATACCTTTTACTATAGAGCCAACTTTTTTTAATTTTTATGCTGAGTCTAATGTGTTTAATTTGCCACAATTTTAAGTTCTATTTTTAATATGGTGGCTAATTTTTTTTATAAAACTTTGAAGTTGAATATTGATTGGGTATTATTTTTTTCGATTTTACCTTTACTTGGGGTTGGACTTTTGAGTATGAGTTCTTTTACTGCTGAGAATTATTATTTTGAACGTCAATTAATTTGGATTACTTTATCTTTAGTAGTTTTCTTTTTATTTAGTTTTATTGACTGGCGTTTTTTAAGACGAACGGGGGTAGTGGTAACTATTTATTTAATGGGTATTTTAAGTTTGTTTTTACTGTTTGCTATTGGTCAAATTACTAGAAATACTCAAAGTTGGGTGTCGGTGGCTGGTTTTTCTATTCAACCGGTGGAGTTTATAAAATTAGTGGTGATTATAATTTTAGCTAAATATTTTACTAGGCGTCATGTGGAAATTGCCAGAGTGAAGCACATTTTAATTTCTGGTCTTTATACTTTTATTCCCTTTGTGTTGGTGTCTATGCAACCTGATTTTGGGTCAGCAATGGTTATTTCTTTTATTTGGTTGGGTTTGACTATGGCTTCTGGTATATCTAAAAAACATTTATTATTTGTTTTTAGTGGAGGGGTGTTGTCTTTTGTTGTTTTATGGAGTTTTGTGTTCGTTGATTATCAAAAGGCTAGAATATTAACCTTTATTAATCCATTGGCCGATATTCAAGGGGCAGGTTATAACGCTTTTCAATCTATGGTGGCTGTTGGTTCTGGGCAAATGTTTGGCAAAGGGGTTGGTTATGGTAGTCAGTCTAGACTTAATTTTTTACCAGAACATCAAACAGACTTTATTTTTGCTGCTTTTGCTGAGGAGTGGGGATTTGTCGGTGTGTTATTAGTGTTTACTTTATTTACTATTATTATTTGGCGTATTATTGCTAATGCTAAAATGGGAGCGACTAATTTTGAAGTTCTTTTTGGGTTAGGACTAGCTTTTTTTATTATGGCCCATTTTATTATTCATATTGGAATGAATATTGGTTTATTGCCGGTGACAGGTTTACCGATTCCTTTTATGTCTTACGGAGGGTCACATATGTTAGCTGTGTTTGCTGGTTTGGGTATATTAATGGGAATGAGAAAATATGCCCACCCTATTCATAGAAGCGACATTCAAAATGAGTTTATTGGTCCGAGATAATTTTTTACTTATAGAGACTGAGGGTATTGTTTAAAAAATAATTAAAAGTGTATTTTTCTTTGATTGTTTTTTCTAAATTGTGTCCGAGTTTATTTTTTTCTTCTGGGTGTAAAACGAGATAATTTATTTTATTTTTTAACTCTTCTGTATTTTGGGGATTAAAAAGTAATCCATTATTGTTATTTTTTATGATATCCCTAACACCAGAAATATCACTTCCAATAACAGGCAGTTCTGCTAGACCTGCTTCTAAAATAACATAAGGATGGCCTTCTTTGTATGATGGTAAAACAAAAATATCAAAAGCTTTTAATAAAGTAGAGGCATTACAAATAAAGCCGGCCAGCTGAGCAGTTTCTTCTTTAGAGTTGCTTATAATAAGACTAGATAGCTTTGGCCGATTTTCTCCTTCGCCAATAATTACTAATTTTATTTCGGGTAAAGCTGTAGCCTTTATTAAAGTGGTTAAATTTTTATTAGGGTGCAATTCAGCAATAGTACCGACAACTAAGTCGTTTTCATTTAAAGGGTGGGTTAAGGTTTGATTTAAATAAGCCCGGGCATCTTTTTTAGTTAAAAACTCTATAGGTTTGATACCATTATAAATTAATTTGATTTTATTTTTTTGGCCCCAAAATTTACGTCCTTGATTATAATTTTCTTGACTAATGGTAACAACTTGATGAGATAGGGTGCAAGTTAGCCAACTTAGAATATAGATTATTGCTTTAGATAGGCTAGATCTAGATTCATTGAAGGGCCAACCGTGAGCCGTGTAAATTATCTTAGGGACCCCAAGAATTCGACCACAAAAAGCTCCAATACCTCCAGCTTTTGAACTGTTAAGGTGTAAAATATCAGGACGTTCTTTTTTTATTAATTTAAAGACCGACCAAAAACTAAAAAGTTCATTTATAAAAAATATATTGCGAGTGAAAGTTGGTAGGAAAATTGTTTTAATATTTTGTTTTTTTAATTTATCAACTAAAATTCCTGTTGGGTCTCCTAAGTTGCCAGTGCCTCCTGTGGCCACTGTCATGTCATAATCTTCTTTGGGTAAAGTAGTTGCTAAATCAAAAACATATTTCTGTGCCCCACCCCAGTTGGACTTGGTGATAAGGTAAAGAATTTTCTTTTTAGGCATGATTATTAAGTATTATAAATTAATGTTGGTTGGGGTGAGGCAGGAAAGGGGTCGGGAAAACTTTAGTTTTCCCGTGGGGAAGGATTGGGAAAACCTAGGGTTTCCCAGAGCGCCTCACCCCAATTAGATTTAGTAATTAAGTAAATAATTTTTTTCTTAGTCATAATTATATATCAAGATTAACAGTAAAAAGGCTTCTAAACAAGAAGTTCGGTAGGGCTAGAAAAAGACTTTAATTTGTTGTATGATGGTGAAAATATGAAGATTAAAACATCGATAGAGCCATTATTTTTATTAGGAGGGGATTTGTTTGTTTTGGGGGTTTCTTTGTGGACCGCCCTTTTTTTAAGGCGTTTTAGCTGGCCAAATATTAGTGACTTTATGGGTCATTTATCGGCCTTTATTTTCATTTTTGTTATTTGGATGATTATTTATTTTATTTATGATTTATACAGTAATCAAACTGTTATTTTGCAACAAAAATTAAGCGCACTACTTTTTAATGCTCATATAGTAAACAGTGCTATTGCTTTGGCTTTCTTTTACCTCATTCCATTTTTTGCTATTACACCTAAAACTAATTTATTTATTTTTTTGGGTGTCTCGTTTGTTTTTTTGTTGTTTTGGCGTAAATATATAATTTTTTGGTTAGGTCAAAAAAACAAGGAATACGTTTTATTTGTTTGTGGTGGAAGTGAAGTTGATGAAATTTTAGCTGAGTTCAAAAATAATTCTTTTTATAATATAAAAGTTTTAGACCCTCAAACTGTAACAGAAAATGAGGTTAAGACATTAAAACCATTAATTGTAATCAATACCCATGACCACAACTCGACTGAAGTGATGAGTAATTTTTATCAAATGCTTTTTTCTGGAGGGCGTTTTGTGGCCGTAGAGAATTTATATGAATCCATGTTTGGACGTATTCCAACTTCTTTAATATCGGAAAGATGGTTTTTAGAATCGGTTTCCTTATCTGAAAAGAGTATATATGATTTTTTAAAAAGATTAATGGATTTTAGTTTGGCTTTAATTTTAGGTTTGTTGTCACTTGTTTTTTACCCGTTTGTTTATTTAGCTATAAAATTAGAGGATCAAGGAGAGGTGTTTATTAGGCCAATGAGAGTTGGTCGCAATAACAAACAGGTGACTTTGTATAAATTTAGAACTATGTCGATTGGCGATGATAAGGGTAAGTGGAGCGAGGTTGAGAACAGAGTAACTAAAGTAGGAGCTTTTTTACGTCGATCACGAATAGACGAATTACCCCAATTGTGGAATGTGGTAAAAGGGGATTTGTCTTTAATTGGTCCACGGCCAGAGTTTGAACCAGCGGTCGCTCAATATAATGAAGACATAAAATATTATAATGTGAGACATTTAATTAAACCCGGGTTATCTGGTTGGGCTCAAATTAATCAAACTGGGGAACCACATCATGGTATAAATGTAAACGAAACTAAGATTAAATTATCTTATGATTTGTATTACATTAAACATAGGAGTTTTTTATTGGATGTAAAAATTGCTTTAAAAACTTTAAGAATATTATTATCACGTAGTGGTATTTAAAAACATGATTGTAGATGGAAAAAAAATTGCAGCAGAAATTGAAGTAAAATTAAAAAAAGAAATAGACCAATTACTGCCACTTAAAGTGGTGGCTATTACTTTAGTTGAAAATAAAATAACAGAGACCTATTTAAAACTAAAAGAAAAACTGGCTATTAGGTTGGGAGTAGATTTTAATATTTTTAATTATGAAGCAAATTTAACAACTAAAGAACTAGTGTCTGAAATAATAAGACTAAATAATGATGCTAGTGTTTCAGGCATCGTCGTGCAGTTGCCACTACCTCATTCTATTGATTTAGATGAAGTGGTGGCTGCTATTTCTCCGGCTAAAGATATTGATGCTTTAAACCCTGAAACAGGCTTAAACAATCCAGTTGTAGGGGCGGTGAGTGAAATTTTAAAGCAAATTAAGGTAAGAATTGAAGGTAAAAAAATTCTTGTTTTAGGATCAGGCCGTTTGGTGGGCAAGCCAGTTGCTTTGTGGTTTGCTAAACAGGGGTATGAAGTTGATATGGTTAATATAAAAACTCAAGCTAGTAAGGTTAAAGATTTATTATTAGAAGCCGACATTATAGTTTCTGGTATTGGTAACCCTTCTTTTATAAAACCTAGTTTTATAAAAGAAGGAGTAGTTTTAATAGACGCTGGTACAAGTGAAGATGGAGGTAAGGTAGTTGGCGATGCTGACCCTAGTTGCGCTTCTAAAGCTGGTTTCATTACTTTGGTACCAGGTGGAGTGGGGCCAATTACTTTGGTTAAATTATTTGAGAACTTATTGACGTTGTCTTACAAATATAAAGATTAAAAAGACGGTTTGCATCTTAAGTTTTTTATCATATAATGGCGATACATGAATATTTATAGAATTTTGGCTGTAGTCGTTGTCCTTTTGGGTGTTTTGGGAGGATATTTTATTTATATCTCTGAAACAAATTCAGAGTCTAATTGGTATAAGCCTTTTAAATTAGGTTTAGATTTATCAGGTGGAACTCATTTGGTTTATAACGCCGATGTGAGCGAGGTAAACGAAGGCGAGGTTAGTCAAGCCATGTCTTCTTTGAAAGATGTTATAGAAAGACGAATTAATGTTTTTGGTGTGTCTGAACCTTTGATTCAAGTGGAGCAAATAGGTTTAGGCGAAGGGGCGCGTCATAAGCTAATAGTAGAATTACCGGGAGTGACAGATGTAAACCAAGCTCTGGCTCTAATCGATAAAACACCAATTTTAGAATTTAAATTAGAAAAAAAAGATAGATTATCTGATGAAGTTGTAACTGCTCAAATAGAAGAAGCTCTAAAAGAAGCTCAAATAAACAGTACTAGTACCACTTTAGATCTAGCGTCGTATTTAGAAGAAGCTTTATATGAACCATCTGGGCTCTCGGGGAAATATTTAGATAGAGCTCAAGTTATTTTTTCTACTGGGCAACCAGGGGCGCCTCAAGGTCCATCTATTTTGGTTGAATTTAATGCAGAAGGTAAAGAATTATTGGCCACGATTACTAAAGATAATTTGGGGCAAGTATTAGCTATTTTCTTGGATGGAGAATTGTTGTCAGCCCCTGTGATTCAAAGTGAAATTACTAATGGTGAAGCTCAAATTACGGGTCAATTTACAATAGAAGAAGCTCGAGAATTATCTGCCAACTTAAACTTAGGAGCTTTGCCAGTGCCTATAGTTTTAGATAGTACTCAAACTATAGGCCCATCTTTAGGACAAGATGTGTTAAATAAGGGTGTTTATGCTGGGGTTTTAGGGTTTATAATTTTGTCTTTATACATGATTTTGTGGTATCGGTTACCAGGAGTGGTAGCGGTGATGTCTTTGATGACCTATGTTATTTTGATGCTTTTGTTGTTTAAATTGATTCCCGTCACTATAACTGCCGCTGGTATTGCTGGTTTTATTTTATCTGTAGGAATTGCAGTTGATGCTAATATTTTGATTTTTGAAAGGATGAAAGAGGAGTTAAAAGCGGGTAAGAATTTAGGTGAGGCGATTAGAGAAGGTTTTTCTAGAGCCTGGCTCCCAATTAGAGATTCTAATTTATCTGGTATTATTTCAGCTATTATTTTGTTCTGGTTCGGAACTAGTTTAATAAAAGGTTTTGCTCTGGTTTTAATAATTGGTATTTTGGTTAGTATGTTTAGTGCCATTACTTTAACTAGAACTTTACTCCTGGCTTTAGGACTGCGCCAAAAAAATAAATTAATTACTTTTTTATTCAGTAGTGGAATTAAATAAATATTATGTTTATTATTAATCATCGAAAAATATTTCTTACCATATCAGTTTTTTTGGTTTTGTTGTCAGGACTGGCAATAGCTGTTTTTGGTTTAAATTTGGGCATAGATTTTACTGGCGGGAGTATTTTGGAAGTCAAATATGAAGACAATAGGCCAGAAATTAGTCAAATTAGACAAGCTTTAAATGACAGTGATTTTGCTGAAGCCTCGATCCAACCAGCAGGCAGTCATAATGCTATTTTTAGATTAAGGTCTATTGATGAGGGTAAAAAAGATATTTTATTGAAAGTAGTTTCCATTGCTGATCAAATTGTAACTGAGGAGAGATTTAGTTCTATTGGGCCAACATTGAGTTCAGAATTAGCTAGGCGGGGAGTCATAGCTTTAATTTTAGTTTCAGTTTTAATTATTTTATTTGTTGCTTTAGCATTTAAAGGGGTGTCTAAACCGATTAGTTCGTGGGTTTATGGTGTGGTAGCTGTAGTAGCTTTGCTTCATGATATTATTATTCCAACGGGAGTGTTTGCTGTTTTGGGTTATTTATATGGAGTAGAAATAGACACTTTATTTTTAACTGCCATTTTAACTATTTTAGGATTGTCAGTTAATGACACTATTGTAGTTTTTGATCGAATTCGAGAAAATCTAAAAAATAAAATTAGTAATGATTTTGCCATTACAGTAGGTAAAAGTTTAGAACAAACTTTTATACGGTCTGTTAATACTTCTTTAACGGTTATTTTAGTGTTGGTAGCTTTATATATATTTGGCGGTACTACTACTCAAGATTTTGCTTTAGTACTTTTAATTGGGGCTGTAGTTGGTACTTACTCATCTTTATTTTTGGCATCACCACTACTTGTAGTGTGGCATAAAGTTAAAAATAAAGATTAAGCAAATTTTATAATTTATTTAAGATGGTTTGAGGGTGTTATTATTTAATTTCTTGATATTGTTTTTGGTTCTGGCTGTGGGTTGACATCATTTTCTATTCCTATATAATTGTCCCTGTAACCTAAATACAAGTTTAGTTTAGGTTAATTTGTGTTTGATAGACCTTTGACATCTTTATAGATCAATTTATTGATCCAAAAGCAAAGCAAGTAATAAAAAATAAAACAGTAAGTTTTTCCAGTGTTCCGTTTAAATTTCTTTAATTAGAGTTTGATCTTAGCTCAGGATGAACGCTGGCGACGTGGATAAGGCATGCAAGTCGAGTGGGTTTAGACCCACGGCGAACGAGGTAGTAACACGTAGGAACGTACCCCATAGTCGAGCATAACCAGTCGAAAGATTGGATAATTCTCGATAGTCTCTTCGGAGTAAAGATTTATCGCTATGGGAACGGCCTGCGGGATATCAGCTTGTTGGTAGGGTAATGGCCTACCAAGGCAATGACGTCTAGGGGAGGTGAGAGCCTGGCCCCCACCGATGGTACTGAGACACGGACCATACACCTACGGGTGGCCGCAGTCGAGAATATTCCGCAATGGGCGAAAGCCTGACGGAGCGACGCCGCGTGGTAGATGAAGTCCTTCGGGACGTAAATACCTTTTCTGGGAGAAGAATCCATCTTCGGGTGGAGTGACGGTATCCCAGGAATAAGGGGT
>JBFIHK010000008.1:0-30197 GCA_041601795.1 Minisyncoccia bacterium | reverse complement strand
TAGCTGTGGCTCCAGAAATAATTACTAAGTGGTTAGAAGCTGGCTGGAATGGGGAGAAAGAAGTTTTAAACTATGTTAGTAAAATTCAAGCTGAAAAAATTAAACAATCTTACGGAGCAGTGGCAGAAAAAACAGGCTTGGACACTGGTTTGAAAGCTATTAATCCAGCTAATGGACAAGAAATACCTATTTGGGTGACTAATTATGTTTTAAATGATGTTGGAACCGGGGTAGTGATGGCGGTGCCGGCCCATGATGAGCGAGATTTTGATTTTGCTCAAAAAAATAACTTACCTCAAGTGGAAGTTGTTACTTCAGATGAAAAAAGTGAAGGAGCCTATTTGGGCGATGGTCTATTAAAAAATTCTGGACCGTTTAATGGTCAGAATAACAAAGCTGCTACTTTAAAAATACTTGATTTTATAGGAGGAGAAAAAACCACTACTTATAAACTTAAAGACTGGGTTTTTTCTCGTCAGCGCTATTGGGGAGAGCCAATCCCGATAATTCATTGTGCTAAGTGTGGGCCTGTAGCGGTGCCGGAAAAAGATTTGCCAGTTAAGTTGCCTGAAGTGGAGCATTATGAACCAACAGGGACCGGCGAGTCGCCACTTGTTAATATTACAGATTGGGTTAATACGGATTGTCCTGTTTGTGAGGGTAAGGCTAAAAGGGAAACTAACACCATGCCTCAATGGGCAGGTTCTTCTTGGTATTATTTACGGTTTATGGATCCTAAAAATGATCAAGCTTTAGTTGACCCTAAAAAAGAAAAATATTGGGCCCCGGTTGATGTCTATGTCGGGGGAACTGAACATGCCACTCGTCATTTAATTTATGCTCGATTTTGGCATAAGTTTTTATTTGACCAGGGGGTAGTTTCAACCCCTGAACCTTTTACCCGTATTGGTAAGAGTTTAGGACTTATTTTAGGTGAAGACGGTAAAAAAATGAGTAAACGTTTTGGTAATGTTGTTAACCCTGACGAGATAGTTCTTTTATATGGAGCTGACACTTTAAGATTATATGAAATGTTCATGGGTCCTTTTGAGGGTGAAATAGCCTGGAAAACAGACAGCATTATAGGCTCAAGACGTTTTGTAGAAAAAGTTTGGCGGTTGCAAGAAAAAGTAAAAACTGATGGCCCCAAAAATGAGGCCGATCTAGAATCTTTATTAAATCAAACTATCAAAAAAGTGGGTGACGATATAGAAAGTTTTTCTTTTAATACAGCCGTCTCTACTTTAATGATTTTTGTTAATCGGCTAGATCAAGAAAAGTCTCTTAACTTTGAAATTTATAAAACATTACTTTTACTATTGGCGCCTTTTATTCCTCATGTGGCAGAAGAGATTTGGTCTAATTTAAATTTTGGAGAGAACTCTATTTTTGAAGCTTCTTGGCCTATTTATGATCAAAATAAATTAAACTCTGAGACTGTCACCATGGTGGTTCAAATTAATGGTAAAGTTAAAGCTGAATTTGAATTAAAAATTGATTCTACAGATTTAGAGGCTTTAAATAAGGCGAAAACTTTACCCCAGATTGAAAAATTATTGACAGGTAAGAAAATTATAAAAGAAATTGTAGTTAAAAACAGATTAGTTAGTTTGGTGATAAATTAAAAATTTGACTATTTTTTATAATAATGCTATAAATTAATACAAATATAACTAAAATTTAGATTAAATTATGAAGAAAAAAACAGAAGTTATCACTTTTAAACCTAAAGAAGTCACTAAGAAATTATTGGCAGTTTTATCTGACAGAGCTCAAGATGTGGTTATTAAAAGATATGGTTTAGGTAAAAGTACTACTCCTCTAACTCTAGAAGCAATTGGTAGTGAATATGGAATAACTAGAGAAAGAGTACGTCAAATAGAAAATTTTTCTCTAAATGCTATTAGAAAATCTACTGATTTTGCTGATATTGCTAATGTAATTGAAGAATTACAATATTTAATTCAAGATTATGGCGGAGTTGTTCATGAACAAGAATTTTTAAAGTATATTTCAGCTGATAAAAGTTTGCAAAATCATACTCATTTTTTACTAGTGCTGTCTGATGTATTTTATAAAATAAAAGAAAATAATGAATTTCATCATTTGTGGACCACTGACAATGATGTAGCTAAAAAGATCCAAGATTCTTTAAGAAAAATTTCTGATAAATTATCAAATAAAGACTTATTATTAGAACAAGAATTAATAGATTTATTATTACAAGAAGTAAAGGATATTGCTGATTTAGCTTCTGTGGACAATAAAATTTTAGCCCAAAAATGGTTGCGATTATCAAAAATAATTGATGCCAACCCTTTGGGGGAATGGGGGCTGACTAAATCTCCTAATATTAAGATGAGGGGCATTAGGGATTATGCTTATTTAGTTTTAAGACAGCATGGTTCACCGATGCATTTTGAAGAAGTAGCTAAAAATATAGCTCAGTTGTTTAATAGAAATGCTCACCCTGCTACCTGCCATAATGAATTAATAAAAGATAAACGTTTTGTTTTGGTGGGCCGAGGTTTATATGCCTTAACTGAATGGGGTTACAAACCAGGTATAGTGATTGATGTTATACGAGATATCATAAAAAAAGAAGGCGCTTTAAATAGGGAAGAAATAATCAATAAAGTCTTAAAAGAAAGACATGTTAAAGAAAATACTATTTTAGTTAACTTGCAAAATCCCAACTATTTTAAAAAAGACAAAGAAGGTCGTTATACACTCTTATAAGTTTTTTTCTCCTCTTTAATCTGATAATATGACCCTATATCTTTACAGTTTAGATAGGGTGGTTAGATGTTGCCATTTGTGTGACATTTTAGAATTGACCATGTTTAGATAAAAACAAGCTCGAGTTTTTAGGACGTAACACCTTCAATTTATGGATTTTATTTCAGTTTTAAGTTCAATTTTTTTAGATCTAGGCCCTGCGGTAGGATTTTATATTTTATATTTTCTACCAATTTTATTTTTGATGGCTTCATGGAAGATGTGGTTGTCTTACAAGCAAACCGATTATATTTCTAAAATAGAATGGTTATTATTGGAAGTAAAAATTCCTAAAATTATTGATAAACCTCCACAGGCCATGGAGGTGCTTTTGGCTATTTTTAATCAAGGTAAAGAAGGTACTTTTATTGAGCGCTGGTTTAAGGGTTTTGTGCCAGTTTGGTTTTCTTTAGAAGTAGCTTCATTTGGAGGGGATGTTCATTTTTATATTAGAACCCCCAAAAATCTTAAAAGTGCTATTGAAGCTCATGTCTACTCTCAATTTCCAGAAATAGAAATAAAAGAAGTGGCCGATTATTCTTTAAGAGTGCCTTATATAAAAGGGTCAGAAGAATTTGATGTTTGGGGAGTAAATTTTGCTTTAACTAAACCAGATCATTTTCCTATTAAAACTTATGTTGACTATGGTTTGGATAAATCACCTAAAGAAGAATATAAAGTAGACCCTCTAACTCCATTTTTAGAAGTTTTAGGTAACATATTGCCAGGAGAAGAAGTATGGAGCCAAATTTTAATTAAAGCAACTAGTAAGAGATTTAAAAAGCCAGGTACTTGGTTTAAAAAAACAGACTGGAAAGATGGCGCTAAAGACGAAATAAAAAAGCTTTATCATAAAGATATTAAGCCTGAAGAAGGTAAATTTAATATTGGTGAATACACTCAAACCGAAGAGGAAAAAAGTGCTGCTTTAGCGATTTCTAGAAGTATGGAAAAATTATCTTTTGATTGTGGTTGGCGCATGGTTTATGTGGCCGAAAAAGAAAAATTTACCGGAGGGACCATAGCTGGTATGATTGGTTGTACTAAACAATTTAGCTCTCAACACTTGAATGGTTTTAAACCAGGATTGCGTGTGGGTTTTGAATACCCTTGGCAAGATATGACCGGAGTTAGAACTAGACGCTTAAAATGGAGATTTTTGGATGCCTTTAGGCAGAGGTCATATTTTTTCCCACCTTACAGAGAAAAGCCTTTTGTTTTAACGACTGAAGAATTGGCTACTATTTATAGATTCCCGGGGGAAGTAGCTTCAACTCCAACCTTGGGTCGAATAGAATCAAAACGTTCAGAGCCACCAGCCAATTTGCCATTTTAAACTTTATTATTTATTTATTTTACAAATGACCACCAATAGTGATTACCAAATACCCAACTCTGTGCGCGAGTTAAAAAATTCCTTTTTAACCATTTTTGCTAAAACTAATAAAGCTTGGGTTAATCATCGTTTTTCTCCAGCTAAAAATAAAAGAATAGCCGGACTGGTGTTAATATTAGTAGTTTTCTTTTTATTGTATTTTTTCTTTTTACACCCGCCTAAAGATTTTCCAGTTAAACAATTTATATCCTTACCAGAAGGAGTTAGTGTACGGGAGGCGGCTAATATTTTAAAAAACGAACAAGTAATTAAATCGTCTCTTGTTTTTGAATCTTGGTATCGTCTATTTAGTTATTTTTTTGATGAAAATAAATTAGTCATTCAAGGGGATTATTTTTTTATTGAACGAGTACCTATTTGGCAAGTTATTTACCATGTCTCCACTGGAAATTATGGTATAGACCATATTAAAGTTACTATTCCTGAGGGTTTAACTTTAAAGCAAATAGCTAATGTCCTGGAAAGAAATATTCCCAATTTTAATCGAGGGCGATTTTTACTTTTAAGTAAAAATCAAGAAGGTTATCTGTTCCCCGATACTTACTTTTTTTCTCCTGGAGTTAGTGAACGCAGTATTGTAAGGGAAATGAGAGCTAATTTTGATTCAAAAATAGCGCCTTTAGAGGAAGATATTAAAGAGTCTAATTATACTTTACATGAGATTATAACCATGGCGGCTATTTTAGAGAAAGAAGGTATTACTTCTGAATCGAGAAAAATTATTTCTGGTATTTTATGGAAACGATTGGAAGTGGGTATGAAACTTCAAGTGGACGCGGTCTTTCCGTTTATTTTTGGTAAAAATACTTTCGATTTAACTCGAGCCGATTTAAGATTTGATTCACCTTATAACACTTATTTGTATGAAGGCTTGCCACCAGGCCCTATCGCAGCTCCCAGTTTAGATTCAATAGAGGCATCTTTATACCCAGAGCCTAACGATTATTGGTTTTATCTATCGGACTACAACAGCGAAATGCATTATGCTAGGACGTATGATGAACACCTGAGGTTTAGACGGCAGTATTTAGGAAAATAGAAACTAATTTTTTGTGCCAAAGTTATAAAAGGAAAATGAAAATAAGACCTTTTTGTCTTACGCTTTAAAAAATATTATACTGTTGGCTATTGCTTTTTAATTTTTAAAATTTTAGATGAAAAAACATAATTTAGCTTTTGTAGATGTAGAAACAACAGGTTTTGATCCCATTAAACATGAAATTATTGAACTAGGGGCGGTTATAGCTAAACAAGTGCCAGGTGATGATGGCCGGGGATGTAATTTAGAAATTATTCATGAGTTAGAGTATAAAATTAAACCTCGTCGATTAGAAACTGCCGATCCGGGAGCCCTTAGGGTTAATGGTTATAATGAAGGCGACTGGTTGTTTGCGGCTGATTTAGAACAAGTTATGACTGATTTTGCTAATAAAACAGCTGGGGCCACTTTTGTGGCTCATAATATGGCTTTTGATTTGCGCTTTATAGAAGAAGCTTTTAAGGAAGCTGGGGTGGATAATAAAATGCATTACGCTAAACTCGATACTATTTCAATTGCTTTTGCTCGCCTTTATCACGAAGACAAAGCTCAAACTTTTTCTCTTGGTGCTCTGTCTGAAATGTTGGGAGTGACTAATTCTAAAGCTCACACAGCTCTGGCTGATGCTCGAGCGACTATGGAAGTATATAAAAAATTACTAGGTATTTAGGGTTGATTTAACTTTAAATATTTGTACAGTAGAAACATGACCCAGCAAGAACAAACAGATTATGTCGGCATGTCAGGCGGAGTTGATAGTTCGCTGGCGGCCGCGTTTTTAAAAGAAGCTGGCTACAAGGTGGTAGGTGTCTTTATTAGGGCCTGGGAGGCCCCAAAAGTAGCCTGTACCTGGCGTGACGATAGAAGAGATGCTATGAGAGTAGCCGCTCAGTTAGAAATACCTTTTAAGACTTTAGATTTAAGTAGGGAATATAAAACTGAAGTGGTTGATTATTTAATAGCAGAATATAAAGAAGGACGAACCCCTAATCCTGATGTGATGTGCAATCGATCTATTAAATTCGGCGCTTTTTTTGATTGGGCAGTAAAAAATGGGGCCGATTATGTCGCTACTGGGCATTACGCTCAAATTAAAAAAGGTGACCAAGGTTATAAAATGTTAACAGGAGAAGATAAAGAAAAAGATCAAACTTATTTTTTATGGATGCTTAAAAAAGACAAATTAAACCAAGTTTTGTTTCCGATTGGCCATTTAAATAAAGACACTGTTAGACAAGAAGCTGAAAAAAGAAATTTATACACCGCGAGCAAAAAAGACAGTCAAGGGGTATGTTTTTTGGGCAAACTTAATATGACTGAATTTTTACAAAATTATTTAGATGTAAAACAAGGACCAGTGGTAAATGACCAGGGGGAATCTATTGGTGTTCATAATGGGGTCTATTTTTACACTTTAGGTCAACGCCATGGGTTTACTGTTACTCGTAAAACCAAATTTGATTTACCGTACTATGTTATAGCTAAAAATGTTAATACTAATACTCTTATTGTTAGTCAGCAGAAAAAAGATTTACCTCAAACAGAAACTTCAAAAATGGTAGATTTAAAAAACGTCAACTGGCTAAACAAAGCACCTGTTAAAAATGAAATTTATTATTGTCGTTATCGCTATCGAGGAAAGCTAATACCTTGTTCTGTTTTTAAAACAGATAAGGGGTGGCAAGTAGAATTAAGTGAAGGCAAAAACGATATTGCTCCTGGTCAGTCAGTAGTAATTTATAAAGCTGGTGAATGTTTGGGGGGTGGAGTAGTAGTTTAATTTTGCCAAAAGAGGTTATTTTAGCTACTATTTAAATTATGCAATCAGAAGAAATCAGACAAATATTTTTAACTTTTTTTAAAAACAGGCAACATGTTATTTTACCCTCAGCCTCTTTAGTGCCTGAGGGTGACTCATCTGTTTTGTTTAACACAGCTGGGATGCAACCACTTGTACCATATTTAATGGGACAAAATCATCCATCTGGTAAACGCTTGGCAAATATTCAAAAATGTGTCCGCACTCAAGATATTGATGAAGTTGGTGACGCTACTCATGATACTTTTTTTGAAATGATGGGTAATTGGTCGCTTGGTGATTATTTTAAAGAAGAGTCTATTAAATGGAGTTATGAACTTTTAACTTCAACTAGTGAAGGTTTTGGTTTGGATCCTAATAGGCTTTATATCACAGTTTTTGCGGGCGATAATAACGCCCCTCGTGACGAAGAGTCTTTTAATATATGGCGTTCACTTGGTATTCCCGATCATCGAATTTATTTTATGGATGCAAAAAGTAACTGGTGGAGTCCCGGGGATAATGGTCCATGTGGTCCGGATACAGAAATTTTTTATGATATTACAGATAGCGGTTTAGGTGATTTAACAATGGAAGAATACCTAGAAGCTGATAATAATCAACAGATAGTTGAAATTTGGAACAATGTTTTTATGGAGTATGAGAAAAAAGATGGCCAAGTCATTGGAAAGTTAAAACAAAAAAATGTTGATACTGGGGCTGGTTTAGAGCGTTTTGTAATGGTTTTACAAAAAAAAGCAAGTGTGTTTGAAACTGATTTATTCGCTCCTTTAATGGCTGTAATTTCAGACCGCAATTTAACTACTAATTTAAAATCGACCAGAATAGTTGCTGACCACTTTAGAACCGCTATTTTTATGCTAGCAGATGGGGTGGTTCCGACCAATACTGACAGGGGTTATATTTTACGGCGCTTGTTGCGACGAGCTATTTTTCATACTCAAGATCATAAATTAGACCAAGTTATAATTACAGAAATAGTAGAAGCTGTAATAAGTAAATATAAAACTATTTACCCCGACTTAGACACTCAAAAAAGTTCTATTGTGACTAAAATTGGTTTAGAAGTAGAAAAATTTACTAAAACCTTAGCTCAAGGGTTAAAAGAATTTAAAAAAATAACCACTGCCAATATTTCCGGGACTGAAGCTTTTAAATTGTTTTCTACTTATGGTTTTCCAGTAGAAATGACAATAGAGTTGGCTACAGAGCAAAATAAAACAGTGGACTTAATTGGTTTTAAGAAAGAATTTGCTTTGCATCAAACACTATCACGCCAAGGTGGAGAACAAAAATTTAAAGGGGGGCTGGCTGATACTTCTGATCAAACTATTAAATACCACACAGCCACTCACTTGTTACACCAAGCACTGCGTGAAGTTTTAGGTGAGCATGTAAAGCAAAAAGGGTCCAATATTACACCTGTTCGTTTGCGATTTGATTTTACTCATTCGCAAAAATTAACCGAGGAGGAAAAAAAGGCAGTCGAAGCCAGGGTGAATGAAAAAATCACAGCTGGATTAGCTGTTAATTCTGTTGTGCTACCTAAAATAGAAGCTGAAAAAACTGGCGCTCTTCATTTTTTTGGAGATAAATACGGTGATATGGTTAATGTTTATTATATTGGTGACAGTTTAGACACTGCTTATTCTAAAGAATTTTGTGGTGGGCCTCATGTGACAAATACTTCAGACCTAGGAGAATTTAAAATCACAAAAGAAGAATCAACCGGAGAAGGTATAAGAAGGATAAAAGCAATTTTAGAATAATAGAGGGGATAATATGACAGACTCATTTATTATAAATTGTTATAATAAATATATGTTATCTTTTTCTAATTATAATTTAAATGATAGTTCAGAATATATTCTTATTTTTGACCTAAGTAGTGGAGGTTTGCAGTCTCATTTTTTAGAAAAAATACCTGGTAAGGCTACTAAAATAATAGATAATGGTTTTTTACCGACACCTTATTTTATTTTTAATGATGATTTCAACAATCAAAAAATGTTAAATGATTTATTTAGTCATAGTATAAATAAATTAAACAAACAACATCAAAAAAAGTGGTCAGCTATACATTGCTTACTACCGACTTATTTATTAAATAATGAATCTAATATTTTAAAACATACTCCTAAAATTAAATCTAAATTTAATCATAATTTATTAACCAAAATTGTTACTAATCAAAAAAACAAACATTTAAAACATTATTTAGATCAAGGCCAAGAAACAGATTTAATAGAAGATGATGTCTTGCAAATTTTAATAGACAATCAAGATGTTGATAGATTAGAAAAAGATATTTTTGGTCAGGAAATGGCCATCCATCATTTTCTAGCTTCAACCAAAAAGAAATTGACTGATAATTTAAAATTAATCTTAGCTCGGGGGTTAAAAACACCTCAGGCAATAAATTTTCATAGCAAACCCCTAGCTTTATTTAAAACTTTAAGACCCACTTGTAAAATAGACGATACGGAAACTATATTCTTAGATTTAAGTGGGGAAACCACAGATATATTAACTATTAAAAATGGGGCTTTGTATCAAATTGGTTGGTTGCCAGTAGGTAAAAACACTATTATCAGGCGTTTGGCCGAAGCTACAGGTGAAAGTACTTTTACTATAAAAAGCGAATTAGAACTTCTAGCTTTGGGTAATATTCATGCCAATACTCAGCCAAAGAGAATCAATGTTTTAACGGACTTTTTTAGTGAATGGAGTTTTGATGTATTTAATATGGTGGGGGAAAAGCCCTCAGGAGTTAATATTGGAGTTTTAATTGATGATGATATATCAACTTTATTAGCCAATCATTTAATAGAAAGAACAAATAATAAAGTTTTCACTGTCGACAGAGAGTGGTTGGGTCTAGGAACTTCCACTAAAAGATCTTTAGGGCCGTTTATAACTTCCTTGTTTGTAGAAAAATATGTATGATATAGTGTAAAGGTAACGATTAGTAAAATATTTATTAATTTTAAACTCCTTTTATAACGTGACTGACAACCCAATGCCTAATAGAAAAAGTTTAAGGGAAATATTACCAAAATCTGCCACTAGAAAGCGGGTTAAGGCTCCCTCAATAGACAATACCCCTGAAGATCAATTATTAGAAGATGAGCATATTAACTATCCTGAAGCGGATCAATTTTTAAAACAACGTCAAACTCGTATGCCTAAAAAAATAATATGGCTAGCAGGTGTGGTTTTAGTTTTTTTCCTGGTATTTTTAGGGTCATCCTTTTTTACTAGCGTTAAAGCTATTATTGTCCCTAAACAAGCTAAAATTACCATTGATAATAGCGTCACCGCTTTTGGCGCTAGTGCGGCCACAGGTGCCACTTCGACTGAAGCTGTCTTAGTTTTTGAAACAGTTTCTAAAGAGATCACTAGAGAAGTCACCTTACCTGCCACAGGTTCAAAAAATGTTAGCCGTAAAGCTACTGGTCAAATTGCTATTTTTAACGATTTTAGTTCTGAAGATCAATTATTGGTAACTAATACTAGGTTCGAAACTCCGGCGGGTCTTATCTACCGCATTAGTGAGCCAGTAACTGTTCCTGGCCAGAAAGAACAAAATGGACAAACCATTCCGGGTCAGATAGTGGTTACTGTCACGGCGGAAGAAGCTGGCAGTGAGTATAATCTTGAAAATTCAGATTTTACTATCCCGGGCTTTGAGGGCACACCTCGTTTTGAAGGTTTTTACGCTCGAACAGTTTCTCCGCTGGCTGGTGGTTTTGTTGGTCAGGAAAAAACTGTAGCTGACAGTGATAGAGAGAATGCAGAAACCACTTTAAAAGAAGAGTTGGAAACATTAGAATTAAATCCATCTGAACTAGAAATACCAGGAACTCACATTGCTTTGCCTGGAGGAGTTTTTTCTACTTTTAAAACAGAGCAAACTTCTGGTGAAGGTAATAACGTTATTATTACAGGCAAGATGCAAGTTTCAGCTTTAATTTTTGATAAAAGTAAATTGGCTTCTTATTTGGCTAGTCGTTATGTATCGGACTACAATAATGAACCGGTTAAATTAAAAACTTATGATACTGTTGAAATGACTATTTTAGCAGAAGACCCTGCTATATCTGGGCTTAATTTAAACTCCATTGAAGTCGATTTAAAAGGTAATGCTCATATAATTTGGACTATAGATGAAAATAATCTAAAAAATGTTATTGCTGGAAAAACAAAAAATAGCTATACCTTAGCTATAGCTGATTTTCCATCTATTTTGGGCATTCAACTTAAATTTATGCCTCCTTGGGCCAGTACAATTCCTACTGATACTGATAAAATAACTATCATAGAGAACTTAGACGAGTAAAGAACTTGACTAAAACCCCCACTATCTGTTAATATGCTTCGGGTAATCAATAATGATTAAAAAAGAAAATAATAACAAAAATAACACCTCTGATAATGATCAGGTGGTTTCGGGTGTAGTATTGGAAGCTTTACCTAATACTCATTTTAAAGTTCAAGTTGGCGAAGAGATAAAACTGGCTTACTTATCTGGTAAAATGAGGCTTCACCGCATTAGGGTGATGGTGGGAGACAAAGTTGAGTTATTATTAGACCCTTATGGCGGTAAAGCCAGATTAATCCGTCGGTTTTAAGTTCTAAGTATAATTAGCTAGCATGAAAGTAAGATCAACTATTAAAAAAAGATGTCCTCAATGTAAAATGGTAAAAAGACGAGGTCATCTCTATATTATTTGCAAAAATAAACCACGTCATAAGCAAAAACAAGCTTAATTTTTTTATGTTAAGAATTTCAGGTATTACAATCCCAGACAACAAACGTTTAGAGATAGGCTTAACAGCCGTCTATGGTATTGGTCGTGTGAGAGCTCATAAGATATTAGATAAATTAAATATCGACCCCGGGCATAAGCCTAAAGATTTATCATCCGAAGATGAGAATTCAATTAGAAAAGAAGTAGAGGCTTATAAAATAGAAGGAGACTTAAAAAGAGAAGTTAGTTCTAATATTAAAAGATTGAAAGATATTGGGTCATATATTGGCTCTAGACATAATAGTGGGCTACCAGTTAGGGGACAACGCACTAAAACAAACTCTAGAACCAGAAAGGGGCCAAAGAAAACTATGGGTTCAGGTAAGAAAAAAGTAGATAAGAAATAGTAATTTTCATTATATATTATGGGTAAAAAAAGAATTATCAAAAAAAGTGGCAATGACTCCAATCCTAAAGCTAGGACTAGTGGTCGTCTGCCAAAGAAAAAAGTTGAAAAAGGTATCTTACATATACTGGCCACTTACAATAATACTAATTTAATGCTAACCGACTTAGCTGGCAACTCTATTTTAAGTATGTCTTCAGGAGGTCTTGGTTACAAAGGCTCCAAAAAAGGCACTCCTTTTGCCGCTGGTAAAGCTGGAGAAGTTTTGGCGGAGAAGTCTGGTGCTATTGGTTTAAAAGAAGTCGATGTTGTTATAAAAGGAGTTGGTTCTGGTCGAGAATCAGCCATCAGATCTTTTATTGCTAAAGGTATTAATATTTCATCGATAAAAGACAAAACTCCGGTACCATTTAATGGCCCTAAGGCTAAAAAACCAAGACGAGTTTAATATATTTTAATATAAACTAAAAAATTATGATCAGAGGACCACAATATAAAATATCAAGAAGATTAGGCGAGGCCATTTTTCCTAAATGTCAAACTACTAAGTTTGCTATTTCTGGTGCTCAAAATAAAAACACTAAGGGGCGCGGGCGAAAAGGCAATATTAGTGAATACGGCTCTCAGCTTATAGAAAAACAAAAAGTACGTTTAACTTACGGAGTGTCTGAAAAACAATTTTCTAATTATATTAAAAAAGCTAGACAATTAAAAGGAGCTAATGTTCAAAATGAAATATTTAAAATGCTCGAAACCCGTTTAGATAATGTAGTTTTCAGGTTAGGACTCGCTCCTTCACGAGCCTTCGGTAGACAAATGGTTTCCCATGGACATATTTTAGTTAATGGCCGAAGATTAAACATTCCGTCTTATAATGTTAAATTGGGCGATAAAATTAGCGTGAGACCTCAAAGTAAAGACAAGGGATTATTTAATAATTTAACTGAAAGATTAAAAGATTTTACAACATCAAATTGGATGGTTTTAAATGAAAGCAAGTTGGAAGCAGAAGTAAAGACTTGGCCAGAGTTTAATAATCAAGAATCAAATTTAAATTTAAGCGCTATTATAGAATTTTACAGTCGCGTCTAAATAATTATTATTAACTTATATAAAAACCCACATCATGCCAGATTTTAATATTATTTTACCATCAAAACCAATTATAGTGTCTGAGAAAGGTAATCTTGGAGTTTTTGAAATAGAAGGTCTATACCCTGGGTATGGTCATACTTTAGGTAACTCATTACGTCGAATCATTTTATCATCTTTACCAGGATACACTATTACTAGTGTAAAGATAAAAGGAGCTAATCATGAATTTGCTACTTTAGACGGCGTTAAAGAAGACGTTATTAGTATTATTCTTAACTTAAAAAAAGTTAGATTTAAAGTTGTGGGCGATGAGCCAAAAATCGTTTCTTTAAATATTAAAGGTGTTAAAGAAGTAACTGCTAGTGATATAGAAGTAACTGGTGACGTAGAAGTGGTTAATAAAGACCAATATATAGCTTCTGTGACAGATAAAAATGCCACCTTAGAAATTGAGATGACTTTAGAAAAAGGTTTGGGTTATATTCCTAAAGAAATCCTTCAAAAAGATAAAGTTGAAATTGGCACCATCGCTATGGATGCTATCTTTACGCCTATTCGTCGAGTCAGTTATGAAGTTGATCAAATGCGTGTTGGTAATCGAACAGACTATAACAAATTAAGACTAACAATAGAAACAAATGGCGATATATCTCCTAAAGAAGCCTTGGAACAATCTATTGCTATTATGATCAATCAATTAAGAGCCATTGTGGGCTTTAAAGAAGATTTAGAAGAATTACCAACACCAGAAGATATAAGAAATGAAGTTAAAGCTGAAATAAAAAGAGAAATGCCTTCAGAAGATAAAGCCATGGAGGAAGATGATGTTTTAAAAACTCGTATTTCTGATTTAGATCTATCAACTAGAACTGATAAAGCTTTGGCTAATGCCAGCATTAGAACAATTGGGGGTTTAATTAGGAAAAGAGAAGAGGATTTGACTAATATAGAAGGTTTAGGTGATAAAGGCATTCAAGAAATTAAAAGAGCCTTGAGTAATTTTGGAATTGTGCTTAAATAATCTAATCTAATTTTAATCTATTGAAATATAGCCTAAAATGTGATTAAATAGGAAACACGCTAAGAAAAAAGATAAATATGAAGCATCATTCAAATATAAAAAAATTAGGACGAAAGACAGGGGTAAGGCAAGCGCTTTATCGGTCTTTGGCTAATAATATGATAAAGAATGAGAAAATAGTCACTACTGAGGCTAAAGCTAAAGCTCTTAGACCTTATGTCGAAAAAATTATTACTCACGCTAAAAAAGATACCGTTCAAGCCAGACGTCTTTTGGTTAGTAAATTAGGTAGTGGTATTGATGTTGAAAAATTATTCCAAAATATTGGCCCTAGATTTAAAGATAGAAATGGTGGTTACACTAGAATAATAAAATTACCGCCTAGACAGGGTGATAATAGCAGTATGGCTTTAATTGAACTTGTATAATTATGGAACACATTATAGACGCCACAAATAAACCACTTGGTCGCTTAGCCAGTGAAATAGCAATGAAATTAAGAGGTAAAGATAGACCTGATTTTTTACCCTACGTAACACCAATAAATAAAGTCGTTATTGTTAATTCTAATAATGTTAAATTTACTGGCCAAAAAAGTAATCAAAAAATTTATACTCGTCACTCAGGTTATCCAGGAGGATTAAAGTCTATTACTTTAGGAAAATTAAAAGACAAAAAAGGTGTTAGTGAAATCATAACTAAAGCTGTTTATGGTATGTTGCCAGCCAATAAATTACGACCCATAATGATGAAAAACCTAACTATAAAAGACTAAAGACCATGACCACTAAAGATACAACAAAGAAAAGATATATTGAAGCCGTTGGTAGACGTAAAGAAGCCATCGCTCGAGTTCGTATTACTCCTAGCTCTAGTACTACTTTTATTATAAATGGTAAAACTTTAGAAGAATATTTCCCAATAGCTGAATTAAGAGCCATAGTCAAAAAACCTCTATCTAAAATAGATGAAGAACAAAAATTTTCAATTTCTATTATGACTAAAGGTGGCGGTATTCACTCTCAAGCCGATAGCTGTGCTTTAGGATTAGCCCGGGCTCTTATTGTAGCAGATCCGGCTTGGAAAACTGATATTAAAAAGTCAGGCTTATTAACCAGAGATGCAAGAATAAAAGAACGACGTAAATTTGGCTTGAAAAAAGCCCGCAAGGCGCCACAGTGGTCAAAACGTTAAGATTTTATTTTTTAACAACCATTTAAACAAATATAAAATATGGAAAACTACAATAATCACAATCAGAACATGCACACAAACAACAATCAAAATACTACTAATGATAAAAAGACTGAAGATAAATGGGGGCTTAATTTAACCATTGCCATTGTAGCCATAGTAGTAGGCTTACTATTGGGTTATGCAGTTTTTGGCAATAAATTAATCGATGGAGACACCAACACCGACACTCCAAATGCTACTTCAACTACTGAAATTACCATTGAAGATAATGATGCAACAGAAATCACTAATACTGATACTCCGACTGGAAATATGTCTTTGGTAGTGGAAGATCAACCAGTAAATAATAGGGTTAAATTGGATTCTTTAGAATTAAAAGATGGGGCTTGGGTGGTTGTGTTTAATAGTACAACAGATGGAACAAATCCTTTTAAAATTATAGGCGCCCAATATTTTGATGCCGGTTCATACACAAATGTTACTTCTTATATAACAGAAAGTCTTGTTGCTGATCAAACTTATTTTGCCGCTCTTTATAAAGATGATGGTGTAGCCGATCCAAGTGGCAAGAATCGTCATGTGTTTAATCATGAAACTGATACCGCTTTTGTCAAAGATGGTAAATGGATCATGGACTCTTTCAAAGTAATTGCAACTCCAGCAGTTTCTGAATAATAAAATAACTAAAAACGAGAGAATTTTGGTGGATTCATAGCATTTTTATTATTAATATTTGTTATTTAATCAATATAATTTTACTGTGACGAAAAAAAAGTTGACTAACAATGAAGATAATAATGACTCAGAAATCATTTTTGATGATAATATAGATGGGTTTGAAGAGCCTGTTTTGGAGACTAAAATAAAAGCCTTAAAAGAAGAGTTAAAGCACACTCAAAAAGAAAAAACTGAGTATTTAAACGGTTGGCAAAGAGCCCAGGCTGATTATCAAAACTTAAAAACCAAAACTACAGCAGAACAAAAATCTGTGGTAGAATACGCTAAAATAGGGTTATTAACAGAATTAGTAACTCTAGCTGATAGTTTTGAAATGGCTTGGACTGATAAAGCGGCTTGGGAAGAAGCGCCTAGTGCTTGGCGGGTTGGTATAGAACATATTTACAATCAATTGCAATCAATTTTAAAAAACAACCAAGTAGAAAAAATAGATCCGCTAGGGTCTGATTTTGACCCCTTAGTGCATGAAGCAGTTCATATAAAAAATGTAACCAAAGAAAAAGAAGATAACAAAATTACCCAAGTTTTCAAAAAAGGTTACAAATTGCATGATAAAATAATCAGGCCAGCTCAAGTAGAAATAGGTCAATTAATTCAAAAATAATTTTACTAACTTAATTTTTAAAAACATATGTCAAAAATATTAGGAATAGACTTAGGGACCACTAATTCAGCTATGGCTTATGTTGAAGGTGGTAGTCCTAAAATTATAGAAAATTCAGAAGGAGCTAGAACCACTCCCTCTGTGGTAGCTATGTCTAAAACAGGTGAACGCCTGGCTGGGCTACTGGCTCGAAGACAAGCTATCACTAACCCCTCTAACACTATAGCTGGGGTTAAAAGATTAATGGGCCACAAATTTGAAGACGAACATGTTAAACGTGATAAAGAGTTAGTTTCGTATGCTATAGAAAAATCTGAAGATGGTGGAGTTTTGGTTTCAATGTCGGATAAAAAATACCGACCGGAAGAAATATCAGCTATGATTTTGTCTAAAATCAAAAGAGACGCTGAAAGTTATTTAGGAGAAAAAATAGATGAAGCTGTTATTACGGTCCCAGCTTATTTTGATGATTCTCAAAGAAAAGCCACTAAAGATGCTGGTGAAATAGCGGGGTTTAAAGTTCGTCGAATTATAAACGAACCAACAGCGGCTGCTTTAGCTTATGGTTTGAACAAAAAAAAGAATGAACAAGTGGTTGTTTACGACTTTGGAGGTGGAACTTTTGATGTTTCTGTTCTGGAAATTAGTGGTGATGACGAGCAAAGTATTGAAGTTAAAGCTACCGATGGGGACTCACATATGGGTGGAGAAGATATTGATCAAAAAATAATCACTTGGCTAGTGGGTGAATTTAAAAAAGAAACTGGTATTGATATTGGTCGAGATGTTCTAGCCCTTCAAAGACTGAAGGAAGCAGCTGAAAAAGCTAAACATGAATTATCGACAGCTACTGAATCGGAAGTTAATATTCCCTTTATTACTTCTGGCGCCGACGGACCACAACATCTAGTAAAAAAATTGACTCGGGCTACCTTAGAAGAACTAGCTGGTGAGTATATTAAACGTTCCATCGATATTACTAAAAGAGCGGTAGAGGCTTCGGGTTATAAAATATCAGACATTGATGAAATTATATTAGTTGGTGGTCAAACTCGGATGCCTGGCATTCAAAATGCAGTTAAAGAATTATTCGGTAAAGAACCTAATCGCTCTATTAACCCTGACGAAGTGGTAGCCATTGGAGCGGCTGTTCAAGGGGGTATTTTCCAAGGAGATGTTAAAGATGTCCTGCTACTTGACGTGACTCCACTATCTTTAGGTATTGAAACTATGGGTGGAGTAGCTACTAAAATTATTGAACGCAACACTACTATTCCTACTTCTCATAGCCAAACATTTTCCACAGCGGCCGACAATCAAACTTCTGTTGAAATACACATAGTCCAAGGAGAAAGAGAAATGTCAGCTGACAACAAATCTTTGGGACGCTTTATTTTAGATGGGATTCCACCATCTCCTAGAGGTATACCTCAAATAGAAGTTACTTTTGACATTGACGCTAATGGTATTTTATCTGTCAAAGCTCATGATAAAACTTCAGGCAAAGAACAATCAATTAAAATAGAAGCTCAGAGTTCGCTCTCTAAAGAGGATATAGAAAAAATGAAACAAGACGCAGAAATTCATGCCGAAGAAGACAAGAAAAAGCGCGAGTTAATTGATTTGCGAAATACCGCCGAACAAATGATTTATACAGCTGAAAAAGCTTTAACAGATGCCGGGGAAAAAATTACAGCTGATATAAAAACTGAAGTTGAAGAAAAAATTGCAGCTGTTAAGGAAGTTAAAGATAAAGATGATGCTGATAGTATAAAAAACGCTACTACAGCCTTATCTACTGCCATGCAAAAAATAGGTGAAGCTTTAAGTAAGGCAAGCACAGAAGAAAAAGATAAAAATAACGATGAAACTAAAACCGATTCTGATGAATCTGTAAAAGATGCCGATACAGAAGAAACCGACGAAACCAAATAAGTCAGTTAATTTATGGCCAAAGACTATTACCACATATTAGGAGTAGACAAAAAAGCTTCCACTGAAGATATAAAAAAACAATTTCGAAAATTGGCCCATAAATATCATCCAGATAAAAAAGGTGGTGATGAGGCTAAATTTAAAGAAATAAACGAAGCTTATCAAATTTTGTCTAACGAAAAAAAACGGTCCGAATACGACATGTACGGCAATGTTTTTTCTGGTGGTAACGCTGGAGGACCCAATATGGGCGGTTTTGACTTTTCTGGTTTTAATGGAGGAGGTGGTTTTGAATTTGATTTAGGTGATATTTTTGGTGACATGTTTGCCGGAGGCAGAAATAGAGCTAAAAGAGGGCGGGATATTTCTGTTGATATTCAAATTACTTTTGAAGAATCAATCTTCGGTGCTAAAAGAAATCTATTAATCAACAAAATAGGTACTTGCGATACTTGTAGTGGAGAAGGGGCTGAAGCCGGTAGTAAAACTAAAACCTGCCCTACTTGTAATGGAAAAGGGAAGATAAATGAAACCAGAAGAAGTTTTATTGGTGCAGTCACTATCAACACCACCTGTTCTGCTTGTAAGGGTAAAGGTACTATCCCAGAAAAGGCCTGTAGAGACTGTGGCGGTGATGGAGTCAAAAAGAAAAACGAAGAAATAAACATTAAAATCCCTGCTGGCATAGAAAATGGTGAAATGATTCGCTTGAGTGGTCGAGGAGAAGCCGTCCCAGGAGGCCAAAATGGTGATTTATACGTTAAAATACATGTAGAAGCACACCCAGTATTTAAAAGAGACAATTATGATCTTAGAATGGATTTAAACATCAAATTGTCCGATGCCCTATTAGGAGCTTCATATACCATCCAAACCATAGCAGGTAAAAATTTAACCGTTAAAATTCCAGCAGGTATTTCTTTTGGCGAAATTCTGCGAGTTAAAAATGAGGGAGTACCTATAGATGAAAAACGCCGAGGTAATTTGATGATTAAAATCATCATTAAAACACCCCAAAAGTTGTCCCGTAAAGCTCGAAAAATAGTAGAAGATTTAAAAGAAGAGGGAATTTAAAAAGTTGACACAAAGAAAATAAAAGTATAGAATAAATTTCAGTTCACTAACGAGTTGAGGAAGGGACAAACAAATCCTATGGAGGGGAGCTTCGAAATTAGTGGATAAATCTTCTACCACAAAGAGGATCTGAAGCTAATCTCTGAAGTTACTCAATTGTGAGGACAAACCTCTACAACTCGTTACATCCCTAGCGCGCCAGCGCTAGGGATGTTTTACTCTAATCTTAGATTCAGTTATAATATAAAAACTTATGACTAATAAAAAAACTCTACTATCGGGTATTAAGCCAACCGGCCGGCCTCATATTGGTAACTATTTTGGCGCTTTAAAACAATGGGTTAATTTACAAGAAGAATATAATTCTCTAATTTTTATTCCCGACTATCACGCCTTAACCTCAGTTCAAAACAAAAAAGACATGCAAGCTTTTACCTTGGATTTGGCGATTGATCTTTTGGCTATTGGTCTTGACCCCAAAAAGGTAACCTTGTTTAAACAATCAGATGTACCGGAAGTGACAGAACTTGCTTGGATTTTTAACTGCCTAACCACTATGCCTCATTTAATGCGAGCTCATGCTTTTAAAGATGCCGAAGCTAAAAATAAAGACATCAGTGTTGGAGTTTTTGATTATCCAATTTTAATGGCTGCTGATATCTTAATTCAAGACGCTCATATTGTACCTGTCGGTAGTGACCAAAAACAACATGTGGAATATGCTAGAGATATAGCAGAAAAATTTAACAGACTTTTTGGTGACACTTTCACTCTACCAGAAAGCTATATTATGAATGATGTCGCTGTAGTTCCTGGGATTGATGGCCAAAAAATGAGCAAAAGCTACAACAATCATATTCCACTGTTTACTTCTGATGATGAGATAAAATCTTTAGTAGCTAAAATAGTGACCGATTCTAAAACTCCAACCGACATTAAAGATCCTGAAAGCGACAACATTTTTGCTCTCCATAAATTATTTAGCCAAAAAGCAGAATTAAGTGAGCTAGAACAAAGATATCAAGAAGGTAAAATTAGCTATAAAGAATCTAAAGATATTTTAAGTCAAAACATGATTAATTTTATTACTCCTTTAAGAGAGAAAAGGCAAGAAATAGCCAGAAACCCAGATGATGTTAAAGATATTCTAAAAACAGGTGGAAAGAAAGCTAGGACTCAGGCCATAGAAAAAATGAAGTTTGTCAAAGAAAAAATAGGTTTCCTTTTTTAAACATTAAATAAACAAATACAAAACACCACTCCTATCCCTTGACAACATAATACCCTTTTGCTAAGATAGGGGTATGAGTAAAGACACAAAATATTCAATCAGAAACTTACAAAAAGACTTTCCTAATGATGATGTCTGTTTAGACTACATATTTAACACCTTACATAGCAAAAAATGCTCTTGTGGTGGTACATATAAACCTTTATTTAAACTAGCTGATAATAAACTGGTAGGTCGCAAGCAATATCAATGTTCTAAATGTCGTTATCAAATAGCCCCAACAGCAGGCACTATTTTTCATAAGTCAGATACACCTTTAACTCTATGGCTACACGCTATCTGGGTGTTTTCTAACGCTAAGAGTGGTATTTCTGCTAAGGAGCTAGAACGACAATTAGGCGTAACCTATAAATGTGCTTGGAGAATACTATCTTTAATCAGAAAAGCCCTTGAAAGTAATGACGACAAGTTAGACGGTAATGTAGAGATAGATACAGGTTATTTTGGCGGTAGACAATATTCTGGTAAAAACAACGAGTTAAGGAGTCAGGCAATAGCTAAAAAGTCTATTGTGGCTATTGCGGTAGAACGTGGCGGTAAAATGAAAGCGGAAATATTACCCACAAATTCAACTTTCTTTATGCAAGACTTTATTAAGAGAAATATTAAAACAACTGCCAATTTAATAACTGATAGCAGTCATGTATATAAGCGAGGAGATAAGGAATACACTCGGTTTAGTGTAAATCACAATAAAGGAGAATATGTTAGAGGGGCGGTTCATGTCAATACAGTAGAAACCTTTTTTGCCCACTTAAAAAGAAGTATGAAAGGTACTTATAAAGTAATATCTAAGCAACATTTGCAGACTTATCTTGACGCTTTTGTCTGGCATTATAACAATCGGCACAACGACAAGGAGAGGTTTGCGGTTTTGCTTGGAACTTTATTGCACGCTTCAAGGTAGATAAGAATTTATTTTTAGTCATTAGATATATTCTAACATATATGATATAATTAAGTTACTAATTAGTTTTGTATACAAAAAAACACTAAGACCACGGCGCTAACCGTGGTCTTTGCGTTTCTGGTCTAGTGTTATTACTCTACGGACAATCATTCCATCTCTTCTGATAATAGATGTTCAGAATATCGGTTTTCGACCGCTAAGTCTACTTACCTTATTCATAGATTAGATTGCTTTGACCAGAAACCAACTTATTAAAACCTTTGCAAAGAGTTAGTAAGTTGGGGTTTCCCTTTGTCCCAGATATTTATCAGATACCTTTAACACGGGATAAAGCCAAAAAGTTTGTCATAATAAATTATGATTAGCTTATAAGGCGTAGTTTAGAATTAAAAAAATCCCGCACTACTATCTGGGTTCAAGCGACCAAACAAGATTTTGTTTGATTGCCCATAGTTGGGCATCAAGTGAGAGAAAGCACCTGAAACCCAGATAGTAAAGTAGGATTTAACTACTTGATTGGTTCGCTGGCTCTCACACCAGTTTAATTTTCAATTCACCATCTATTTTAACATATATTAAAAATAATAGTCAAACTTGCTTCACTCAACCATTTTACCTAATTATGTAATAAAGGGAGAGGAGTGCAAAACACCTATTGACATCAATAAACAAATAGACTATACTCTGAACTAGATTTGATCTTACACTTTCACCAAAGGCCGTCAGTCGTAAAGTCGTAAGCACTTACACAGACTTTCCGGTCTCGCCTCGCTTGTCTCAACCCCGCAAGCGAGGTTGTTTTTTTTATTATTGTAAAGATTATAAGTTTTTTATCAGACAAAAAGCAGTAAGATGGTTGATTTAACAAGAACAAGTTATAATAGAAAAATAATATGAATCAAACTTTTTCTATTCAAATAGGCACTTTTGAAGGTCCGTTAGATTTATTACTGCAATTAATTGAAAAAAGGAAACTACATATTAGCGATATTTCTTTATCTAAAGTTACTGATGATTATATTCAGTTTTTACAATATTCTGATTCTATTCCCAAAAAAGACATGGCCGAATTTTTAGTTATTGCTTCTACCTTAATGGTTATAAAATCAGAAGCCTTGATCCCGGGGCTAGCTACCAATATTCCAGAAGAAGATTCTACTGAAGATTTAAAAAGACGATTAAATTTATACCAATATTTAAAAAATTTAACTGACAAGCTAAAACCTGCATTCAGTCACCGGCGAATGTTTAGTCGGCCCCTAAAAAAGAAAGTGGTTATTTTTTTTAACCCTACTCCTGAAATAAACCAAAACAATATTCACTTAGCCGTAAAAAATTTAATTGGGACTTTGCCTGTAATTAAACAAAACCCTGAAGTGGCCATAAAAAAAGTTCTTAGTTTACATGAAGTGATGGATACCTTAATGACTAAACTGCAAAACTCTTTATCTGTTAAATTTAGCCAAAAAGTTCCAGTTGATAAAGTGGAAAAAATAAATATCATTATGACGTTTATTGGCCTTTTAGAATTAGTTAAAAATGGCCTCATTAAAGTCAGTCAAAATGAAAATTTTTCAGACATAGATATTGATAAAGAAGACCCAAGTATTTAAAACCTAATTTTAGCCAGAAAAAGAAAAATATTATATAATAATCTTCATGACCCTAGAACAAAACTTGGAAGCTATTCTTTTTCATAAAACAGAGCCGGTAGATATAGCTTGGCTAGCCCAGGTTTTAAATATAGAACAAAATCAAGTGTTAGATGTCTTAAATAACTTAAAAGATCAATTGGAAAATAGAGGTATACGCGTAGTCATAGCAGGCAATAAGGTCACTTTAGCAACCGCCCCAGAAACAGCCGATATTTTAGATTCTATTACTAAAAAAGACGAGGCTAGCGACCTAGGAAAGGCGGGGCTAGAAACACTAAGTTTAATTTTATATAAAAATCCTATTTCTAGGGTTGAGATAGATTATATTAGGGGAGTTAATTCAGGCTTCATTATTAGACTTCTAACTATTCGAGGTTTAATTGAAAGAATTAAAGATCCAAATAATAATAAGGGTTATCTCTATCAACCAACAATAAAATTATTAACTTGGTTAGGATTATCTGAAGCCAAAGATTTGCCAGACTATCAATTGGTTACATCAAAACTGAACGATTTTTTAACGGCAGGAGAAAATTCGTCTAATTCAGACTAAAAATACATGTATCAATCTGTTTACAATCGACTTTTTGTTATTTTGAGCTCTTTTTTTATTGTGGCTATTACTATTTTTATTCTTCCTTCCTGGGACAATGTGATGGAAAGCTATTATTCTTCCATAGAAGAAGTAAAGCCAGAAAAAGTTTTTCCACCAGTATTAGTTAAAGCCAGTAGTGCCATTGTTTTTGATTTAGAAACCGAAAAAATACTTTTTTCTAAAAATCCCAACGAACAATTACCACTAGCTTCTGTCACTAAACTCATGACTGCTTTAGTTACAATAAATAACTTAAAAGAAACAGATAGTATAACTATATCGAATCAAGATTTAGCTGGAGGTAGTAACGCCGGCTTAGTAGCTGGGGATACTTGGTCTATTAAAAATCTTCTTGACTACACTTTAGTTACTTCTACTAATGGGGGAGCTGCCGCTTTAGCTAGAAAAGTAGCTTTAGAAACAAATGAAGACTTTATTTCATTGATGAACAAAAAATCAGAAGAATTAAGGCTGGATAACACTTACTTCATAAACCCCACTGGTTTAGATATAGGAACTGAATATGGGGGTTCTTATGGTACAGCTAAAGACACAGCTACCTTAATTAGCTACATAGTAAAAAATTACCCAAATTTATTGGAAGCAACCACCAAAAAAACAGTGCGTGTTGTTTCTAATTCTGGTAAAGTTTACTCAGGTCAAAATACTAACGATATTATAGGTAACCTGCCTGGACTTTTAGCTTCTAAAACTGGATTTACTTATAACGCAGGGGGTAACTTAGCTATAGTATTTGATGCTGGCTTACGCCAACCGGTCGCTATAGTCGTTCTTGACTCAACCAAAGAAACAAGATTTTTAGATGTTCAAAAATTGACCGAAGCGACTATTGAATTTTTTGCTGATTAATAATTTTTAAAAAATATTTTATGTTTTTAAGTTTAATTAAAGTTTTAGCCCCAACCACCATTGCCTTTTTCATTGGCATTATTTTAACCCCAATTTTAACCCATTTTTTATATAAACATAGACTCTGGAAAAAAAAGGCTGGGAAAACAAGCCCTGATGGCCAAGATACGCCTATTTTTAATGAATTACACAAGACAAAAGAAGTGGGCACCCCTCGTATGGGTGGAGTTATTATTTGGACTAGCGCTTTGCTTACTATTATTATTATTTGGCTTATCTCACAAATTTGGCCTAACGAAATTACTTCAAAACTGGACTTTTTAAGTCGAAACCAAACTTGGCTACCTCTATTTACCTTAATCGTCGCCTCACTTTTAGGTTTGATAGACGACTTAATGCAAGTTCAGGAAATTGGTTCTATTTATAATGGGGGCTTGTCTTTTTTCAAAAGACTAGGAGTAGTATTAACCTTAGGTTTAGCTGGTGGTTGGTGGTTTTACAGTAAATTAGACATCGATTATATTCACATTCCTTTTTCTGGTGACTTAACTATTGGTATATGGCTAATACCACTTTTTGCTTTAGTTATGGTGGGTATGTTCTCAAGTGGAGTAATAGACGGCTTAGACGGCCTTGCCGGTGGAGTTATGTCTATTATTTTTACCGCTTATGCTGGTATTGCTTTTTTCCAGAATCAAATAGACTTGGCAGCTTTTTCAGCTGTAATCGCTGGGGGAACATTAGCATTTTTATGGTTTAACATACCTCCAGCCAGATTCTACATGTCAGAAACAGGTATTTTAGGGTTAACTACCACCTTAACTGTCATTGCTTTTTTAACCAACTCAGTTTTATGGCTACCACTTATAGCCTTACCACTTTTTGCAACTTCTTTTTCAGTTATTATTCAACTAGCTTCAAAAAAAATTAGAAAGCAAAAAATTTTCTTAGTCGCTCCTTTACATCACCATTTTGAAGCCATTGGTTGGCCCGCTTATAAAGTAGTAATGCGTTATTGGATTATTAGCGTCATTGCCGCCTTACTAGGTATGATATTTATTCTCTTAGACTTATAAAATGGCTCCAACCAAAAAATCAACACTTAATCAATCTAGATTATTTACCATTGTGGTTTTAATTTTAGCTGGTTTTGGATTTTTTGTTTTTTTGTCAGCTTCTTTAGGTTTAGCCGGTAATGATTTTGCTAGTTTTATTAAAGTTGGCCTGAAGCAATTTATTATTTTATTGGCCGGTTTATTGGTTATGTTAATAGTGTCCAATATTCCTTATAAAATATGGCGCCAATATTCTCTGCCTTTATTTATTCTGTCTATTTTTATTACCTTTTTAGTCTTTGTTCCTCAATTAGGCATCTCTGCTGGAGGAGCAAAAAGATGGCTCTCATTAGGAGGACTATCTTTTCAGCCATCAGAAATGCTTAAAATAGGCGCTATTATATACTATGGGGCTTGGCTTACTAAAACCAAACAAAAAATAACAACTTTAAAACATGGCTTAATACCGCTTGTAGTTATTATTTCTATTTTGGGTTTAACCTTACTGAGTCAACCTGATACTGATACATTTTTAGTGGCAGTTATAGCCCTTTTGGCTATGTATTTAGTTGGGGGTGGCAAATGGCGTCATTTACTAATTATTTGTTTAATTGGGTTAATATTGCTTGGTGGCCTTATTGCCTATAAACCCTATTTAAAAAATAGATTTATCACTTTTTTGGATCCAACTCAAAATACTTTAGGAGCGTCTTATCAAATTAATCAATCTTTAATAGCTATCGGTTCAGGCGGTATAACTGGTCGGGGTTTTGGTCAAAGTCTACAAAAATTTAGTTTTTTACCTGAACCAAATGGTGATTCAATATTTTCTGTTGCCGCTGAAGAGTTTGGTTTTATTGGTTCTATTATCATTTTGATTTTATTCCTGTTATTTGCCATTATTGGTCTTAAAATAGCTAGCGACGCCAAAGAACCTTTTGGTAGACTTATAGTTACCGGTCTTGTTATAATGATAATTAGTCAATCATTTATCAATATTAGCTCAATGATGGGCTTAATTCCTATTAGTGGTATTACTTTAGTTTTTGTCTCTCAAGGAGGATCATCATTACTTTTCTCATTACTGGCGATAGGAGTTATATTAAATGTCTCAAGGAGTAACAATAAATAAATTTAAGATATGAAAATAGTTTTTACAGGCGGGGGAACAGGAGGCCATTTTTACCCTATTATAGCAGTAGCTCAAGAGTTAAAAAATTTAATGTATGAGCAGAAAATAATAAGCATAGAAATGTATTTTCTATCAACAGGTCCCTACGACGAGCAAGCCTTAAGTGACAACAATATTAAATTTATAAAAATACCTTCTGGTAAATGGAGACGCTATTTTTCTCTCTTAAACATTTTAGATATTTTTAAATTGGCCTTTGGAACCCTTAAAGCCATTATTAAATTATTTAAAATCTATCCAGACGTTGTTTTTTCTAAAGGGGGTTATGCTAGTATGCCTACTTTAATAGCCGCTAAGATTATGGGTGTTCCTGTTATTATTCATGAATCAGATTCTCATCCAGGACGAGCTAGTTTGTGGGCCAGCAAATTTGCAGAGATAGTAAACATTTCTTACCCAGAAGTCGCTCATTATTTTCCGCCTCAGAAAACTAAACTAACCGGCAACCCCTTAAGACGAGATATTTTAAACCCTATTCCTGAAGGAGCTTTAAAATATTTACAACTACAAAACGATTTACCTATTATTTTAATTTTAGGCGGATCCCTAGGTGCTCAAAATATAAATAATGTTATTATTGAAGCTTTAGAAAATTTGATTACCAAGTATCAAATTATTCATCAAACAGGTAGCCAAAACTTTAAAGAAGTTAAATCAAGAGCAGAAATAATTTTAAAAGACAACCCCCACAAAAATAATTATCAGGCTTTCCCTTATTTAAATGATTTAGCCATGAGAATGGCTGCTGGGGTGTCAGACTTAGTTATTTCTAGAGCAGGAAGTGTTATTTTTGAAATAGCCCATTGGCAAATTCCGTCTATTTTAATACCCATTCCCTTAAAAATTAGCCATGATCAAACAAGTAATGCTTTTACTTATGCCAGACACGGTGGAGCAATAGTAATAGAAGAAAATAATTTGTCTGACTCTGTTTTAATTTCTGAAATAGATCGTATTTTATCTAATGATAACTTACGACAAGAAATGAAAACTAAAGCCAAAGAATTTTCTAAACCCGACGCTGGGAGAACTATCGCTACTCAAATTATTTCTATTGCTGAAAAACATGTCCAATAATATTAGAACTAGAATTGCTCCCAGTCCGACCGGCTGGCTTCATATAGGTACTGCGCGCACTGCTTTATTTAATTATTTATTTGCCAAACAAAATGGTGGTGAGTTTATTTTACGCATAGAAGACACCGACAAGGCACGGTCCAAAAAAGAATATGAAGATAACATCATAGAAGCTTTGTCTTGGCTTAACCTTGATTATGATGAAAAATATCGTCAGTCTGAAAGATTAAATATTTATCAAACATATTTACAAAAAATAATTGATTCCGGCAAAGCATATCTATCTTTAGAGCAAGCAATGGATGGCAGTGGAGATATAGAGGTTGTTCGCTTTAAAAACCCCAACAAAAAAATTACTTTTACTGACCTTATAAGAGGGGATATTACTTTTGACACTACTGACTTAGGTGACTTTGTGATCGCTAAAAACATGTTAACCCCTCTATATCATCTAGCAGTGGTAGTTGATGACCATGAAATGAACATTAGTCATGTCATAAGGGGCGAGGATCATATTTCCAATACTCCAAGACAAATTTTAATAGCTGAAGCCATTGGGGCCAACATTCCTTTATATGCCCATATTCCACTTATTTTAGCCCCAGATAGGAGTAAGCTCTCCAAAAGACATGGAGCAGTCGCTATTACAGACTATAAAGAAAAAGGCTATTTGGCTGACGCTATGGTTAATTTCATGGCTCTTTTAGGTTGGTCGCCCCAAGCCGGGCCTGAAGCTACCAATGAAGAAATTTTTAATTTAGATCAATTAATTAAAATATTTAATTTGGAAACAGTAAATAATAGCGGGGCTATTTTTAATCTAGATAAATTACAATGGTTAAATAGGGAATATTTAAAGCTCTTACCCCAAGAAAAGACGGTTCAAGAAATAGAAAAATACCTGCCAGCTATTTCCTCTTTGCAAAAAGATAAACAGTCCATTTTAATTTCTATTATTTTAGAAAAAATTTATACTTGGTCTGATTTAGAAAATCTAGTCAAAAATGGCGGTTTTGATTATTTTTTCACCCCGCCTATTATTACAGATAAAACTAAACTTAAAAACACAGCTCATTTACAAGATACTATAGCCATACTAGAAAAAGTAGCTCCTGATGATTTTACTTCAACTACAGTTAAAAATGCTCTGTGGGATTTTGCTACCGCCAAGGGGAGGGGAGAGGTTTTATGGCCTATGCGATACGCCTTAACCGGCCAAGATAAATCTCCTGATCCTTTTATTGTAGCTGAAATATTAGGTCAAACAGAAACTATAGCTAGACTAAAAAAAGTAGCCAGTTTTTAAATCTTCAACTTTTTTATCAACTAGCCCCAACTAATGATAAAAGATATAATTGACAGATGGCACTTATTAAAACCAGTCAAACTAAGATATCGTATAAATTTGTCTTCATTAACATAATTTTAGGGTTAGTGCTTGTTTTAAATGAGCCAGTTTTTGGAGCCACTGAACAAGAATTAAGAGCCCAACTTAAAAATCAAAATTCAGAAATACAAAAATTAGAAAAAGAAATAGCTGAATATAAAAAAGCCTTAACTCAAACTACCACTGAAAAAAGTAGCCTTCAAGCAGAATTATCTCAATTAGAATTAAACAAAAAAAAATTGGAAACAGATGTTAATTTAACTAAAAAGAAAATAGCCTTAACAGAAGAAACGATCGAAATTTTAACAACAG